>JBKOXM010000103.1:0-7932 GCA_046724925.1 Actinomycetota bacterium
GCGGGTTGCGGCGTCAGTCGACAGCGCGATCGAGACCCTCGCCCGGCTTCTTGCGGACGAACAGGAGTTCAAGCGCCTCCTAGGAGGGCTTGACGAAACGCAACGCTGAGTCGAGCGACCTTCCGCCAAACCCTCCTGGACGCCGACGGCTGACCCCGAGGTCAGCGAAAGAAGAACGGTCGTGGGGGAACCCTTTAAGGCTCCCCCACGAGCCCAGCGGTCTAGGCGGCGAGGTCGAGCGCCGGCTCAGCGTCTGGTGCGACTTCGAGCTCGTCGCGCCGGATCAGCGTGAGCGCGGCGACGATGCCGAGGCCGGCCACGATCACACCGGCCATGAACGCCGCCGTGAAGCCGTCTACGAGCGCCACGGGCAGTGCCGAGCCCGTCGCGACGGCGTCCTCGGTGCGCGAGGTTGCGATCGTCGACAGTGCTGCGATCCCGAGCGCCCCGCCGATCTGCTGCGAGGTGTTGATCAATCCGGAAGCGAGACCCGCCTCCGAGGCCTGAACGCCGGCGAGCGCGGCAATCGAGATCGGCACGTACGCGAAGCCAATGCCGATACCGATCAGCAGGAAGCCAGGCAGAAGATCGGTGACATAGGAGCCGCCGACCGAGACCTGCGTGAAGTACACGAGGCCGGCCGTGAGCAACGACATCCCGAGAGTCAGCACCGGCTTGACGCCGACCCGCGTGACCAGCTGCGCTGCCACCGCCGACCAAAGGATGGCGGTCCCAGCGACGGCGAGGTAGCCGACGCCGGTCTTCATGGCCGAGTACCCGAGCACTTGCTGCATGTAGAGCGTCAGCATCAGGAACATCGAGAACATCGCCGTGCCCATGATGAAACCGGCGACGTTTGCGCCGCTCACGGTGCGGATCCGAAGGATGCCGAACCGCATCAGAGGCTCGGGGTGGCGGAGCTCCCACGCCACGAATGCCGCCAGCAAGACCAGCGCGGTCGCGAAGAACGCGAGCGTTCCGGCAGCGAGCCAACCATCCTGACCTGCCTGCGTGATCGCGTAGACGAGGGAAGAGAGTCCGCTCGTCACGAGGACCGCGCCGGGAAGGTCGAAGCGCTGGACGTGTGCGTCGCGACTTTCGGCCAAGAGCAGCGGAGCCGCCGCGAAGCCGAGCACGCCGACGGGGACGTTGACGAAGAAGATCCATTCCCAGCTCAGGGCGTCGGTCAAGATCCCGCCCAGGAGGACACCGGCGGCAGCGCCGAAGCCGCCGACGGCGCCCCAGACTCCGAGCGCGATGTTGCGTTCTCGCCCTTCGGCGAAGGTCACCGAGAGAATCGACAGCGCGGCGGGCGTGATCACCGCGGCTCCGAGCCCCTGAAGCGTGCGCGCCGCGATCAGCGACGCCTCGGACCACGCGAGTCCAGCGAGAAGCGAGGCGAGGGTGAAGACGACGAGCCCGGCGAGGAAGATGCGCCTGCGCCCGAGCAGATCGGCCGCCCGTCCCCCGAGGAGCAGGAACCCGCCGAAGACGAGCGCGTACGCGCTGATGACCCACTGCAGGTTCTCCTGGGAGAACCCGAGATCGACCTGGATCGAGGGGAGCGCGACGTTTACGATCGCGATGTCCAGGACGACCATGAACTGGACTACGCCGAGGAGGGCGAGTGCCAGCCACTTGCGTCGGTCGGATGCCACCATGTCGTCCGGTTTCCTTTCGTTTTCGTAGAGTGGACTGCGAACCTAGCAGATCGAACTTGCTTTTCACAAGTGAACGCTTAACAACAGCAAGTATTCCCGCTATGCTTCAAGCGTGAAGCGCTACGACCAGTACTGCCCGGTTGCACATGCGCTCGACCTCGTGGGCGAGCGCTGGGCCTTGCTGGTCGTGCGGGAGTTGATGCGCGGGCCGAAGCGCTATACCGACTTGGCGGAGCACCTTCCGGGAATCGGAACGAACATCCTCGCCTCACGCCTCCGAGATCTCGAAGCGTGCGGCATCGTCGCCAAGCGAAGACTGCCGCCGCCGGCGGCCTCACAGGTCTACGAGCTCACGGACTACGGACGCGAGCTGAAGTCGGTCATGCGGGAGCTGGCGCTGTGGGGAGCGCGGTCGCTCGGGCCCCCGAAGGAGAAAGACGAGCTCTTCCCCGGATGGCTCGAGAACGCCCTCAGGGTCGTCCTCGAGCCGGTCGCGCCGCCGGGCCGGTTCGAGTTCCGGGTCGGCGAAGAGGTCGCGTCCCTCGTCGACGGCGAGGCGCAGGCCGGATCGATCGACCAGGCCGACGTCATCGTGGAAGGCGATCCCGTCGGGATCTACCACATGTTCGTCGACCGCCGTCTCGACCGCGTGAATGTGAAGGGAGACCGAAAGCTGCTTCGTCAGCTGATCGAGGTAGCTCCCGAGCCGCTCGAGCTGCCGGTGCCTGCTTAGGAGGTTTGGCGGAACGTCGCTCGTCGGCAGGGTGCGATGGCCGTTCCGAGGCAAGGACGCAGGGAGCCTTCTAGGGCGGGACCTCCGTTTCTAGCTCGACTGTTCGTCAAGCCTTGACGCGTAGCGTGCGACTGAGGACGCCGCCTCGGGGCGAGCAGCGCGCATCTGACGACTCAGCGCTGCGTTTCGTCAAGCCCTCCTAAAGGCCCGTCTTCTCGATCGCGAACTCCCGCGCCCGCAGCGGAGGCAGGACCGCATACGATGGTCCGCGATGCAGGATTCGTCGCTTTCCGTCAAGCGCGAAGCCCGCGGGTTGGAGCAGACGCTCGAGCAGTATCGCCGGGAGCTGACCGCATACTGCTATCGCATGCTCGGCTCGCCCTTCGAAGCCGAGGACGCGGTTCAGGAGACCATGCTCCGCGCCTGGCGAAGCTTCGACGGCTTCGAGGGACGGGCGGCGTTGCGGTCGTGGCTCTACCGCATCGCGACGAACGTCTGTCTCGACATGCTGAACGGAAAGGAACGTCGCATACGCCCGATCGATCTGGGGCCGGCAAGCACCCCTGAAGCGTCGAACTTGCACACGCTGCCCGAGGCGACATGGATACACCCGATTCCCGACGGGCTCGTATCGTCCGAAGAAGATCCGGCCGAGGTGGCGGTGTCGCACGAGACGGTCCGGCTCGCCTTCGTCGCGGCGCTGCAGCACCTCCCGCCTCGTCAGCGCGCCGTCCTGATCCTGTGCGAGGTGCTGCGCTGGAAAGCGAGTGAGGTCGCAGAGCTCCTCGACACGAGCGTCGCCTCCGTGAACAGCGCGCTCCAACGCGCGCGCGCGACCCTGGAAACAAGCGACGCCAGCTCGACACCCCCGCCGGCGATGGACGAGGCCCAGCGGGAGCTGCTCGCGCGCTACGTCAAGGCCTTCGAGCAGTACGACATGGATGCGCTCACCGCGCTGATCCAGGAGGACGCGAGCCAGTCGATGCCGCCGTTCGACATGTGGCTCGCCGGACGCGACGACATCCTGGCGTGGTGGGTTGGGCCTGGCGCCGGTTGCCGCGGCTCACGCGTGATTCCGGTAGGCACGGCGAACGGGTCGCCCGCCTTCGGCCAGTACAAGCCGAGCGAATCGGGAACGGGCTACGAGCCATGGGCTTTGCAGGTGCTCGAGCTCGAGGACGGCCGAATCGTGGAGTTCACGTTCTTCCTCGACACGGAACGGCTCTTCCCGCTCTTCGGCCTGCCGGCGCAGCCGCCCGAGCCGTAGACCGGCGCGTGCGCTCGGACGTCAGGGCATTCGACGAGGGCCGACCTTGGGCCTGAGCGAGGAGGAACTCCTGCGGCGCGCCGGGACGACGCGGGAGCGGGTCCAGGAGCTGGTGGAGCTGGGGATCCTCGCTCCCCGTACCGAATCGGATGAGCCGTTCCGCAGCGGAGACGCGATGCGCATTCAGCTGGTCGAGGAGCTGGAGACATCGGGCGTGCCGCCCGCCAGAGTCGCGGAGGCGCTCGGCGAGGGAGCGCTGTCGCTGTCCTACCTCGACCGGTTTCCCGATCCGCCTCCGCGCTCACGCCGGACGTTCGCCGAGCTCTGCGACGAGGTCGGCATCCCCTTCGACCTCCTCGATCGGATCTATGCGGGCTTCGGCCTCCGCCGCCCGCGGCCCGACGAACCCGTGCGCGAAGATGACCTGGAGATCATCTCAGGGCTGCCGATCCTGTTCTCCGCAGGTCTCGGCGAAGGCGAAGTCCTGCGGGCCGCAAGGGTCTGGGGCGAAGGCCCACGGCGGGTGGCCCAGCACCAGGTCCATTCGTTTCACGAGCTGATCGAGGAGCCGTTCCGGCAGCAGGGGCTGTCGGATGACCAGGCTCTCGATGCCGCGCTGACACAGATCGGAGTGCGCCTGATTCCCTACTGTGCGCAGCTCGTCGGCTGGCTCTACAAGCGGCACTTCGAGACGTACGCGACCGAGCATCGCGTAGGCCACGTCGAGACCGCGCTCGACGCGGCGGGCCTACAGCCGAAGCCGTCGGCTCACCCCGAGGCCTGCGTCTTCGCCGACCTTTCGGGCTACACGCGGCTGACGGACGAGCTCGGTGATGCGGCGGCGGAGCGGATGGCTTTGAGCCTGGCAGAGCTGATGCAGGACGTGGCGAACCGCCACCGCGGGGTAGTGGTGAAAATGCTGGGCGACGGCGTTCACTTCCACTTCCAGGAGCCCTCCGAAGCAATCCTTGCCTCGTTGGAGCTGGTGGAGAAAGCGGAGCCCTTCGGTCTTCCGCCCGCGCACGTCGGGGTCAACGCAGGCCCTATGACCTACGTCGACGGCGATTACTACGGGCTCACCGTGATCCTTGCGGCACGGATTGCGGCGCGGGCGGGACCTGGCCAGGTCCTCGTCGGAGAGGACGCGGCGACCAACGGCCTTCCACCGGGCGTGCATTTCGAGGACATCGGCCCGCTCTCGCTCAAGGGTGTCGCCCGCCCCGTGACGGTCTATCGAGCCGTCAGGAATACGCGTTTGTAACAGAGCCGGGCGAGGCACGGAGGACTGCCCGGCTAGGAGGGGTTGGCGGAACGTCGCTCGTCGGCAGGGTGCGATGGTCGTTCCGAGGCAAGGACGCGGGGAGCGGTCGTATCCGTCGATACGGGCGACTGAGGACCCCGCCTCGGGGCGAGGCAGCGCGCATCTGACGACTCAGCGCTGTGTTTCGTCAAAGCCCTCCTAGAGCGGTGGGACGTTCTGGTTGCGGCGCAGCACGTTGTCAGGGTCGTAGCGAGTCTTCAAGGCCCGAAGACGATCGAACGCCTCCTCGCCGAAGGCCGCTCGCACACGCTCGATCGGCTCGTCCGCCTGCATGTAGTTGATGTAGCCGCCTCCGCTGAATGACCATGCGCCGACGGCCGTGGCCGTCCCGCGCGCCCAGTCGATGTGCTGCTCGTCGAGGTCGGGATCCTGCCAAACGGCCATAGCGCTGATGTTGAAAGCCGCGTGGCGAAAGCCGACGACGCCGGTATCTGCCGCGGTCTCTTTCGGCGCCCCGTGGAGTGACTCGATCAAGACGTGACACGGCGGGCGGCCGAAGTCGACGATCCGGCTGAGGAGCTCGTCGATGAGCTCCTCCGGCAACTCACGAACGAAGTGGCCTTTCCAGTAGTGGCGGTTCTCGCCGTATGGGGAGTCGAACACGCGTTGTTGGTCGAGGAAGCTCCGTCCTTGGACGTCGTCGTCGGCGAGGCCCTCGGTCGAGCGGAGTGTTCGCAGCTCTTCGCGATCCTCGAGCGCTCCAGTCGAGCAGACCGCGACGACCAGCATCGGTGACAGCGAATCGTCAAGCGAGAGGATGGCCTGGCAGCTGAGGTCATGCGGCGACCGCGCAGCGACTGCTCGAAAACGGAGGAGCGCGTCGCGAACGCGCTTTCCGCGGTAGGTGAGCAGACCGCCTACAACACGATCGAGTGGATGCAGGCCGAAGTCCAGCCGCGTCACCACGCCGAAGTTGCCGCCTCCGCCGCGAAGCCCCCACAGGAGCTCGCCGTTCTCGTTGGGCGTCGCCTCGATCACGGCGCCGGTCGGAGTAACGACCTCCGCTCCGACGAGGTTGTCGCACGTCAGGCCGTACTGAGCAGTCAGGTGGCCGATCCCGCCGCCGAGCGTGAGACCGCCGACACCGGTCGAGCCCACGACACCACCCGGTGTGGCAAGGCCCGCCGCCTGAGTCGCTGAGTCGAAATCGAGCCACGTGGTACCGCCGTCGGCGCGGGCGATCCGCGCCTCACTGTCGACTTCGACCTTGCGCATCGATGAGAGGTCGATTACGAGCCCACCGTCGCAGACGCAGTGTCCGGCAGGATTGTGGCCGCCTCCGCGAACGGCCACTTCCAGCTTGTGCGCGCGTGCGAAATCGAACGCGGTCGTCACGTCGGCGGCGCCCAGGCAGCGCACGATCACCGCCGGCCTCCGGTCGACGAGTGCGTTGTAGCAGCGACGCGCCGGGTCATATTCCTCATCCGCAGGCGCGACGACGACCCCGGAAAGCGACCGCCGGAGCTCGGCCAGATCCTCCTGGACATGTGCGTTTGTCCTGGTCACGTCGCGATCACCTACGGCTGCGCCCCGCTGCTTCCCATCGATTCTCTCCTTGTCGCCTGGTCAGACGGTGACAGGACAGGAAAGTCATCGTCGCCGGTGCGGCAGCACTTCGCGAGTCCCATCAGATTGACGAGGTCGAGCAGTTCGGCCGACGCCCGGCACAGCCGAAGCTCGCCACCGTGCCGGCGCGCCGCGAGCTGAAGCCTCGCAAGCGCCTCGACGGTGACCAGGTCGGCTCGGGCCGCGCTCACGTCGCAGAGAGCGATCGTCGCGCCGCTTTCCTCGAGCAGGGCGCAGAGGCGCTCGCACAGCGCTGGCAGGTCGGCACGCGCAATCGGACCGCCGATGGCGAAAGCGGTCGTTCGGGAGACCCCGGCAGCCATCTCGGAGATGGACCGCTCCAGCGGAGAGAACTCATCGGTGCCGCTACCGATGAGTTTGGAATACGACGGCAGTCGAATCGTTTCATAACCCATGACGAACGCACCGAAAGGAACACGATGACACTCGCGGAGAACCGCGCTCGCTGGCTCGCGCTCTACGTGCTGTGCCTGGGCGATCTGATGATCGTGCTCGACGGCACGATCGTGAACGTCGCGCTCCCGTCCATTCGGGACGACCTCGGTTTCACGCAGACGTCGCTTGCCTGGGTCGTCAATGCCTACCTACTGACGTTCGGCGGCTTTCTCTTGCTGGGCGGCCGGCTCGGGGATCTGTTCGGCCACCGGCGACTGTTTCTCGCGGGCATCGCGCTCTTCACAGCCGCCTCGCTTGCGTGCGGCGTCGCGAACTCGCAGGGGTTCCTCGTCGCTGCACGCGCGGTGCAAGGCGTGGGCGGTGCAGTCGTCTCGGCCGTCGCGCTCTCGCTTTTGATGACGCTCTTCACTGAGCAAGCCGACCGCGCCAAAGCGATGGCTTTCTTCGGATTCGTCCTCTCCGCGGGCGGCGTCGTCGGAGTTCTCCTCGGCGGGATCCTCACCGACGTGCTCAACTGGCACTGGATCTTCCTCGTCAACCTTCCGGTCGGCGTCGCCGTGTACGCGCTCTCGCTCCGCCTGCTCCCGGCTGGCCAGGGCCCGGCGGCCCGCGGTCGCGTGGACGTCGCCGGCGCGATCACCGTCACGGCCTCCTTGATGCTCGCGGTCTACGCGATCATCAACGGCAACGACGAAGGCTGGACCTCCGCACGGACGCTGGGCATCCTCGGCGCCGCAGTCGCGCTCCTCGCCATTTTCATCGCGATCCAGGCCCGGATCTCGTTCCCGTTGATGCCGCTCAGCCTCTTCAGGAACCGCAACGTCTCGACCGCGAACGTCGTCGGCATCCTCCTCGCCGCCGGCATGTTCGCCTACTTCTTCTTCTCGGCCCTCTACCTCCAACTGGTGCTCGAGTACACACCGCTCGAGGTCGGACTTGCCTATCTGCCCGGCACGGTGGTCTGGGG
>JBKOXM010000226.1:0-3734 GCA_046724925.1 Actinomycetota bacterium
CCGGCGGCAGCGTCGGGAACGATGACGTCACCCCGATCGGCGTCATCCGTCCATCGTCGGTGCGGAGCTTGATGATGTCTTTCGCGGCCGCGCGGCCAACCGTCTGGCCATGGTTCTTGGCAGGCCCGCCGGGAATCGATACGAGCGCCTCCGTGTAGACCGCGCGGAGCTGTTCTTCCTTCGACGGGAAGTAATTCACAAGCGTTTGATAGGCAGCCTCGATAATCGCTGCCTTGACCGACGCCCCGTCAGGCACGGCGATCGCAGAACCGTAGGGCTCGAAGCCGCCCTCGATGGCAACCACGGCGTCGTAGACGGCAGCCGAGACATAGGCCATGTAGATGAAGCCCTCCGACTGGAAGGCGCCCGAGCCCACGACCGTGTCCTCGGCGATCTTGTTCCACTGCGCGACCGTGTTCCCCGGCGGCAGCGCACCGGCTGCGTTACTCGTCGTCGCTGGTGACGCGCCGAGGGCCAGCGCCACGGCGGCGACCAGAAAGCCGACAGCGCATCGGCGATACGTGCTCATGTCTTCTCCTTTCTGGACGCGACTGCCTCGACGACGCGGAACGGATCGAGCCGGGCGCGCGCCGCCGCCAGCGCCGCCTGCCGTCCCGACGGAGCATCGAAGACGAAGAAGCAGATCTCGTCCTCGGGAACGTGGATCGTGCGTTCGAAGCGGACGCGCGTCCCCCGCCGCGTCAGCTCCTCGGCGACCGAGCGCGCCCGCCGCTCACATGCCGCACGCTCGCCTGCGGCTCCGCGTGGGAGGAAGGTCTCGACGAGATAGCTCGGCACCTCCTCGACGCTACGGCCACGGCGATACAGTGGAAACGTCAGAACATCTGAACTTTGCTCTCGGCCGCGCGAGTCTCAGCGCAGCCGGCGAGCGAGTTCCGTGCGCGAGCGGACACCGAGCTTGGCGTAAATGTGGGAGAGATGACTCGCGACCGTCCGCTCGCCGAGGAAGAGTGCGGCGGCGACCTCGCGGTTCGTCCGTCCGTCGGCCACGAGCGCAGCGACCCGTCGCTCGGCCGCGGTCAATCCTTCAACTCGCGTGCGCCCGCCGATCCGGCCGACCTCGGCACGCGCCCTGGCCGCCCAGGCCCGAGCGCCGAGCGCCACGAAGCCGGCGAGCGCCGCCTCGATCGCGTCACGGGAGGCGCTCTTCTGCCGCGCGCGTCGTCTGGCGACGCCCAGCGCGAGCAGGGCGCGTGCGCTACCGAACGGATCGCTGACCGCTTCGTGCTGCTCAACTGCCTGCTCGAGCAGGGCCAACGCCTGCTCGACGTCGCCGCGAGCCGCTGCGACGACACCACGGCAGCGTGTCACCTGGGCGTCGACCCATTCGCGGCTGACGCGCGCTCCATGGGCCTCCCAGGAATCCAGCACCTCGACGGCATCCTCGACGCGGCCCAACTCAAGCAACGCCTCGGCATAGTCGGCGCGCCACCAGTACATGTTCGGCTCGCCGAATCCTGCCGCCTCCGCCGTCCGCTCTGCGGCCGCGAAGCGCGTGATGGCGACGGCGGCGGCGCCGCGCCACGAGTCCACCAGCCCAATCGTCGCCACGAGCCCTGGGAGCAATGCGCCATGCCTTTCGGCGAGCCGGCACCCGCGCTCGGCGAGTTCGCCCGCACGCTCGAGCTCGCCACGGTGAGCCGCAACCAGCGCGATAGGGAACAAGCTTTGCGGGTCTTCGATCTCGCCGAGTTCGTACTGGACATTGAGCTCCCTCGCCTGCTCGGCGTAATCCGCCGCCAGCGACCAGCGGCCACCGCGAAGCTCGACTAGAGCGAGGTACCAGAGGCAGATCGCGCTCATGCGCTCGTCACGCTCGCGGCACTCCCGATGGAGGTTCTCGAGCAGAGATCGCGCCCGTGCGAGATGCGCGGACCAGAAGAGAACGTGTGCAAGTGCGAAACCGACTCCGACGCGGCGCTGCGGGTCCGCGACGGCCGCAGCGAGCTCGAACGCACGCTCGGCGAGTCGAAGCGCGTCCGGATGTCCCACGTTGAACCGGATCGCGGCGAGGCCCGACAACGCCTCGGCTGTCAGGCCGGCGTCGTCCAGCCGGTCCGCCAGTTCGACCGACGCGCGCGCATGCTCCTCCGCGGCCGACATGCTCTCGGTGAAGCGGACGTCCAGGCTCAGCCGGTGGTGAATCCACGCCTGCAACTCGGGAGGCGTTCCCGCCTCGCGAAGCGCCTCACGGAGCACGGCAATCTCACGTTGCGGCTGGTCCGACTCGAGTTCACCGACGAGGACGAGAGCCTCCGCTCGCATGCGGCCTGCCGGTGATCGGGCAAGGAGATCCTGCGCAAGCGACCGGGCACGCGTCGCCTCGCCCGAAGCGAAGTGAGCGCGTGCCGCGGCGATCACTCGACGATGCGTGTCTTCGGGGGCATTCGCCGGTGTCAGCCGGATTGCGTGCTCACCGAGCTCGGCGGCGGCGACGATCGCGCCGCGAGCCGTTGCCACCTCCGCGCCCGCGTCGAGCGCTGCGGCAACGTCCAGATCCGGCCCGTCCGCCGCAAGGGCAAGATGGCGGGCGTAGGCGACAGGATCCTCGACGATCTCGGCGAGAAGTCTGTGCACGTGCCGCCGCCGCTCGGCCGACTGCCCCCGCTCGAGAACCGACGCGAGGAGCGGGTGCGTGAAACGAATAACTCCGTCCGCGATCTCTATGACCTTTGCGGCCAACGCCGCCTCGAGCGCGTCCTCCGTGACACCGGCCGCCCGCAGCAGTGTGGGCGTCGGCCGGCCCAGCGCCGAGGCGAGCAGCAGGGCTTCCCGCGTCGCGTCGGGCAGACCGCGCAGCCGGGCACCGATGAGTCCTTCCAGCGTGTCCGGCACAGGGAGCGGCTGCGTCGGATCGCCGATCGCCGCGCGGTCTCGGAGTGCACGAGCGAGCTCGAGCGCGTAGAAGGGGTTCCCGCCTGAGGCCTCGTGAAGGCGTAGCAGTGTCGGCCGGGCGAAGGTCCCTCCGAGCCGGGCCTGGAGGATGTTACGGATCGCGCCCACGCTCAGCGGGCCGACGCGAAGGCGCTCGACCCGACCGTGGTCGACCGCCTGCTCGAGCTGCGAGGGCTGCGCGCCCTCGCCGAGGCGGCAGGTCAGCAGGAGCAGAACATCCTCCTCGCGCAGCCGGCGCAGCGCGAACCCGAGCGCGGCGGTGGAGGGGGCGTCGAGCCACTGAACATCGTCAATCGCGAATACGACGCGGCCCTTTCCCGCGAGCAGCCGGAGCGCCGTGTGAACTGCCAAGGCGAGCGCGCGTGGGTCCGCAGCGCCGACCGGCTTCTCTACCAGGAGAGCGACCTCAAGCGCACGCCGCCTCGGCGGCGTCAGCGCGGGGAGCACGTCTCCAAGAACGTCTTCGAGCAGATCGCCGAGCGCAGCGTGCGCAAGTCCCCGCTCGGACTCGGTCGGCCGCGACGAAAGGACGCGCAACCCGCGCTCGCGCGCCGCCTCGACGCCCGCGAGCCAGAGCGTCGACTTCCCGATGCCCACCTCGCCCTCGAGCGCGAGAGCCGCAGGACCGTTCGCTCGATCGAGGAACGCGTGGAGTGTGTCGAGTTCCTCCTTCCTGCCGATCATCTGGTGCGCCATCACGCCTTAGCACGATGGTGACAGAGGTGGTGGGAATGGGCGGTACTGGGCTCGAACCAGTGACCCCCAGCTTGTCGAGCTGGTGCTCTCCCAACTGAGCTAACCGCCCTGAGTGACGCATT
>JBKOXM010000024.1:0-7693 GCA_046724925.1 Actinomycetota bacterium
CCTCGGGCCCGTCGAAGAACGCGGCGTAATGCAGTGCCGTGAACCCGTCCCCGGTCCAGGCATGCACGAGATCCGGGTCGTCATCGAGCAACTGCCGCGTGCGCCCGACGTCGCCGACTGCCGCGGCTTCGAAGACGTCGAGGCCGTCCTTGGACCTGCGGATCGCTTCGGCGGCTTCGGAATGGCCGCGGTAGAGAGCGACCATCAGCGCCGAGACTCCTTCCGAGGAACGGGCCTGGGCGAGGCTCGGCTGCGCGCCGATGAGCTCGAGCGCCCGGCGCTCGTCTCCAGACTCGAGTGCGTCGATCAGTTCCTGCTCGGTCGCCACGTCGCGCCCTTCCATCCGAATAATTAGTTAGGCTAACTAATTATGTCTGCGCATGCAAGGGATTCCGGTACCGAGCAGGCGGCCGACCAGCTTCACTCGGCCGCAATCCACTTGCTGCGTCGCGTCTGGAGCGAGGACCGCAAGACAGGACTCACCCCCGCGCGCTTGTCTGCGCTCTCAGTGCTCGTCTTCGGCGGCGCGCGTTCCCTCGGCGAGCTCGCCGATGCCGAGCACGTCACCGCTCCGACGATGAGCGCAATCGTCAAGCGGCTCCAGGAGGACGGGCTCGTGCGCAGACGTCCGCATCCCGATGACCGCCGCGCGCTCACGATCGAGCCGACCGCGAAGGGAACTCGCCTGATGCAGCTCGCGCGACAGCGGCGCATTGGGGCCTTGGCCTCGCTCTTCGAGGGCCTCGCCGCTCACGAGATCGAGGCACTCCGCAGCGCGGCCGAGATCGTCGAGCGCGCGATCAGCGGAACAGGTCGCGGTCCGCAGGCATAACAAGGTCTCGAGCCCGCCCCGAACCGCTCAGCCGAAGACCGCGCACGACCGCCGCCGGAACTCCTCTCGTTTTCCCAAAAACCAGCTCGGCGGCTGCCGCGATCTCGTCCGCGACCGCAATCTGCGTCGTCCGCAGCTCGTATCCCCGCGCGTCAGGCTGCCCCCGCAGGTCGATGAGCGTGTGAATCCCGGATGCCCCGATCGCGACGTCGGTCGTACCTTGTCGCCAGGGCCGGCCGAAGGAGTCGCTGACGATCACGCCGATGCTGCGGCCAGCCAGCTCCTCCAGACCGAGTCGCAGACGTTCGGCCGAGGCGTCCGGATCGACCGGAAGCAGCACGAGCGTTCCCGCCTCCGGCGCATTCGAGGCGTCCACGCCGGCCGAGGCGCAGACGAATCCATGCCGGGTCTCGGCGATCAGAAGGGGCGGGCGCGACCGGACGATTCGACGCGCCTCGCGCAGAATGACCTCGACTTGGCGTGGATCACCCTCGCCGGCAAGCGCGCTCGCCTCGTCCGACGGGTCGATGTCCCCGAGTCGAACGACGCGTCCTTCCGCCTTCGAGACCGCCTTCTGCGCCACGACGAGGACGTCGTCGTCCGCGAGGGAGAAGCGGTCGTGGATCAGGCGCGCGAGGTCGTCCCCTGCTTCGATCTCGGGTAGCCCTTCGACAGGCAGGATCTGCAGGCCGCTCACCCGATGCCGGTCATGCGAATTCCTGCGTGACCGCCGTACCGGCGGTTGAGGTTCAGGATCACCGCGGTCATGCCCTCCAGCGCGCGTGAGTTGGCGAGTGGACCGGCGTCGAGGGCTCGGCCCTCCGGTCCGACCACGTGGGCGGCCAGCTCCAGCGAGAGCTCCTTCGCCTTGGCGTCGTCGCCGCAGACGAGCACGTCCTGAGCAAGCGCGGCGGTCGCGAGCGTCGCAGCGGAGAGGGACTGCATTCCCGACGCCACACCCGCCGGCAGCGACTCCGCCAACTCCTCCGCCAGCGAGTAGGACTCGCGGCCCGGAAGGACTCCCTCGTCGGTGAAGCGCAGGTCGCTGGCCGCGCAGAGCACTGAGGTGTCGCCGATCTCTTCTCTCAGAGCGCGCGCCGTCTCGAGCGCAACTCGCGAAGGAACGGCGATCACGACGAGGTCGACATTCCTCACCGCGTCCGCGTTCGCCGCCCCGCGGACGCCGAGCACGGCGGCAACCTCGTGTGCGCGCGCACCGTCGCGGGAGCCGATTGTGACGTCGATCCCCACGTCACGGGCACGCGACGCGAGCGCTCGACCGAAAGCGCCCGTTCCGCCGACGATTGCGATCTTCAAACGGCGCAGCCTACGGCGCCAACGCTCGGCACGCGCGTAGGAGCCCCGGTGGCCATCGGAACCGACCGCGCGTCATGCCGGACGTCACTTCCCCTGGCTGAGCATGGCCACGGCCTCGAGCGCGGCTTCTGCAAGGCGACGGCGCGCCTCTCGATTCCGCATCAGCGTGGCGGTGATGATCGGGCGAACGCCGAGCTCGGCTATGGCCTCGGCGTACTCCGCGTCTGCCTCGTCGAGCACGAGCGCGTCGAGCAGTCCCGTGTAGCACCCAGCCACGTGCGCAGGCGTCGTACCTCCGGCCATGCGGGCGAGCATTCGATCGGCGGGCCCCTTCACCGCTCGCCCACCGATCAGAGGGCTGACGGCGACGACCGGGACGCGACGCTCCACAAGCGCCTGCCGGATCCGGTCGATCGCGAGGATCGGACCGATGCTCACGTAGGGATTGCTCGGTGCGACGACGATGACGTCCGACTCTCGCAACGCTTCGAGCACACCGGGAGCCGGTTGCGCTTTGGCAGCGCCCTCGAACTCCACGCTGTCGACCTCGTCCCTGTGTCCCCGGGCAACGAACCACTCTTGGAACGTGAACCTGCCGGCGGGCGTCTCGACCCAGGTCCGCAGTCGATCGTCGGTCGCGGGCAGTAGCGTGGCCTTCAGCCCCACGGCCGCGACGAGCTGAGCCGTCACGCTCGAGAGCGGCTCGCCCGCGCGCAAGGCCGCGGTGCGGACGAGATGCAAACCGAGATCGCGATCGCCGAGCCGGAACCAGTCCTCGCCGCCGAGCGCGCTGACCGTCTCGAGCGCGTTCCACGTCTCGCTCGCGCGGCCCCAACCCCGCTCCTCGTCGCCGATGCCCGCGAGGGTGTACAGCAGACTGTCGAGGTCGGGCGAGACGTGGAGGCCGAGAATCTCCAGGTCGTCGCCGACGTTGCCGATCACCGAGACGTCGCCGGGCGACAGCGCATCGACCAGTCCGCTGACGAAGCGGGCCCCGCCCACGCCGCCTGAGAGGACAACCGCCCTCACGCGGAGACGAGCTGAGCGACCGAGGCGCGAACCGCAAGCGTGCGCGGCCCTGCATTTAGACCGATCCGCTCGAGATCGGCCAATTGGTCGACGTCGTCGACGAGCGTCGGGATCGTCGCCTCGACGAAATCGACGCCGAGCCCGTCGGCATGCTCGCGAAAGCGATCCGCGCTGCCGGCGCCGTACAGAGGCTCGAAGAGCTCGGCCCGTGCGAGGCCGAGCGCGTTCGTCGTCCCGTCGAGCGCGGCCACGAGCGCAACACCGCCCGGCGGAGTCGCCGCCTCGAGCGCCCGAACGTCGTGAGGCACGACGCACGGGAGATCGGCGTTGACGATCAGGACGCGGCCCACCGGCACCGACTCGAGCGCGCTCGCGACCGCCGCCCCCTGGCCGCCTCCGGGATCCGAGACCACCATCGCGCCGAGGTCGACAGCCGTCCTGCGGCCGGCGCGGTCGGACGTCACGACGATCGTCCTCCCGACGCACGCGCATGCCGCGACGACGTCACCGAGCATCCCGAGAGCAAGTCGCCGCCGAGTCCTTGGCGAGAGTGCGGTCAAACGACTCTTTCCGCTCGCTCCATGAAACGGGACGACGATGGCCGCCATCGGTCGGGGAGACTATCCAGCCTTGAGCTCTCGGAAACCCCTGGACAACGGCCGAATCGCGGATCGGCTGGAGGCACTTGCTTCCATGCTCGAGCTGGCAGGCGCGAGTCCGTACGCCGCGCGCGCGTATCGACGCGCAGCGGAGCTCATCCGTTCAACGCCCGCGCCGGTCGCCGAGCTCGTTCGGAGCGGCCGCGCCCGCGAGCTGCGCGGCATCGGCCCTGGAATCGAACAGCGGCTGCGCGAGCTGGTGGAGACCGGGGATCTTGCCGAGCTCCGGGAGCTCGAGGACAGGCTTTCACCCGAGCTGATCGGCCTCGGCCGGATGATTGGTGTGGGCCCGAAGCGGATGCTCGAGATCGCGGAGGCGCTCGGCGCTCGAACGGCGGATGAGTTTCGGGACGCGGTCGAGGCAGGCCGGCTGGCCGAGGTGAGGGGTGTCGGGCCGAAGACCGAGCGGAAGATCTCCGAGGCGCTCGCCCGCGATCGGCCGCCGCGCCCTCGACAGGGGCTCATCGTGACCAGGGCGTGGGCGCTTTCCAGCTCGATCGCGGACGCGCTCTACGGACACGTGGCCGGTGACCCGCGTCGCTGGCGCGACGTCTGCGAACAACTCGCCGTCGTACGCGCCGCCCAACGTCCGCAGGCCGTGCTCGACCGCTTCGCCGAGCTCCCGCAGATCGTGGCCGTCGTGGAGCGCGAGGCACGGCGCGCAGTCGGAGTGACAGTAGAGGGCGTTCCGATCGAGCTCGTCGTTCCGTCGCCGGCGGAATTCGGCACAGCGCTGGTGCGCGCGACCGGCTCGGAGGCGTACGCCGCCGCACTCGAACCTCTGCCCCTGGCACCTGACGAGGAAAGCGTCTACGCACAGCTCGGCATCCCGTACTGCCCGCCCGAGCTACGGGAAGACGCCTTTCGAGGTGAACCCCCGTACCTCGTCCGCGGCGAGGACGTACGGGGTGACCTCCACTGCCACACGACCTGGTCCGACGGCCGTGCGAGCGTCCTGGAGATGGCGACCGCGGCAGCCGAGCGCGGGTACGAGTACCTGGCCATCTGCGACCACACGCCCAACGTCCGCGTCGTTCCCGGGCTCGACGCCGACGATGTGCGGCGGCAGGGCGAGGAGATCGCCGAGGCGAACGAGCGGCTCGCGCCCTTCCGCGTCCTGCGCGGCATCGAGTGCGACATTCGCGCGGACGGAAGCCTCGATCTTCCGGACGATGTGCTCGCGGAGCTCGACTGGGTCCAGCTTTCGCTGCACGCGGGGCAGCGCACCCCGCGCGAAGAGCTGACGCGAAAAGTGACCGAGGCGATGCGCCATCCGGCCGTCCGCTGTCTGAGCCACCCGAAGGGACGGATCATCAACCACCGTCCCGAGAACGCGCTGGATCTCGACCGCACCTTCGAGGTCGCGCTCGAGACGGGCGTCGCGCTCGAGATCAACGGGCTTCCGGACCGACTCGACCTGCGCGCTGAGCACGTCAGGCGTGCGATCGACGCGGGAGTCGCGATCGTAGTGTCGACCGACGCGCACTCGCTGCGCGGCCTCGGAAACATGCAGCTTGCGGTCGCCACCGCGAGGCGAGGCTGGGCAACCGTCGCCGACGTCCTCAACACGAAACCACTCGACGCCGTGCTCGCCTATCGACAGCAATCGCCACGAAATCGGCGCGCGTCGTAACACTCGCGCGCGCTTTCAGCCGTTAGAGGCGCTCGCGGTTCGAAGAGGTCGGCGCGCGGTTTCTAGGCCGAGCGACGGGCGTCGGTGCCTGGGCCGCGCGTCGTCCACTCGCCCAGGTCGAACCAGTGCGTCTCGCGCAGCGCCGCCGCCACCTTCGGCTCCGTGTGCAGCGGGTTGAAGACGTGGTTCTCGAGGTCGCAGCAAATCGCGACTGCGCCAAGCGGGATGTCGGGCAGATTGATCAGCGCCTCGGCGGGAAGCTGTGCTTCCGCAACCGTGTAGTGCTTGAACTGAAGGTCGGGCGCCGCCTCCATCAGGCGCGGCCAATCCGGGCAGGTGCGCGAACTCATCTGCGTCGGAGTTCGGCGGCGCCTCCATTTTCCTCCCCCACCCAGCGGCCCTCGAGATGCACGAGGCCACCCGTCTGCTCGCGCGGGATCACAAACAGCGTGAGCGCATCGTCGAGCCAGTGATAGAGGTGCGCACCGTCCGGTGAGACGAGCCCGAAGCGCAGATGGAAGCGCCCGTCGGCCAACGGCAGCTCCTCGACGTCGAAGCGGAAGACGTGCTCGCCTGAACCACCGTTCCAGCCGAGCTCGGCGGTGTCCTGCTGGCCTCCCGCCATGAGCAGCCCGGACTGGTCGCGCAGCTCGAACTGGAGCTGCGGAGCCGGCAGTGACCGCTCCGCAGCCACGCGAAGCCGGACGCTGAGCGGCTCGCCGGCGACGAACTGGAAGCGCTCCTCTCCGTCTGAGCCGTGCAGCGTGGCATTGACGATCCGGATCTCCCCGCTCCCCCACTCGCGCAGACCGGCTTGGCGCTCCGCCGGATCGCGTTCTTCCGCGAGCAGGGCGCGATAGCGAACGAGCGCCTCGCGAGTCGGCCCGT
The DNA here is from genome assembly GCA_046724925.1 of Actinomycetota bacterium. Classification (GTDB taxonomy): domain Bacteria; phylum Actinomycetota; class Thermoleophilia; order Gaiellales; family Gaiellaceae; genus JBKOXM01. The sequence goes on from JBKOXM010000024.1 coordinate 6,359, forward strand.
CGAACTCGACGACGCCGTTGCGAAGCAGCACCGCGCGCTCACACAGACGCTCGACGGCGGCCGCATCGTGCGAGACGAACACGATCGTTCCTCCGCCCTGCTTGAACTGCGCGATCTTTCCGAAACACTTGCGCTGAAACTCCTCGTCGCCGACTGCGAACACCTCGTCGAGCAGCAAGACGTCGGCTTCGAGATGCGCGGCGATCGCGAACCCCAGCCGCATGTACATCCCGGACGAGTACGTCCGTACGGGGAAGTCGATGAATCGCTCCAGCCCTGCGAAGGCGACGATCTCCTCCATGTGCTCACGGATGGTCGAGCGCTTGAGACCGTGGATGGCGCCGTTCAGAAAGACGTTCTCGCGACCCGTGAAGTCGGGGTGGAACCCAGCGCCCAGCTCGAGCAGCGAGGCGACGCGGCCGCCAACGTCCACCCGGCCTTTCGTCGGCTTGATGATTTGTGAGATCAGCTTCAGGAGCGTCGTCTTGCCCGAACCGTTGCGACCGACTAGCCCGACGGCCTCGCCCGGGTGTGCCTCGAGGCTCACGCCCGACAGCGCCCAGATGTCGGTGGGGGGCGTCCGCCCGCGGGTAACGACCAGCTCCTTCAGCGTACGGACCGGCTTCGGGTAGACCCGGAACCGGCGCGAGACGTCGTCGATGCGTATCTCGCCCGGTCTAACGGGCGTGCTCATGCCACCGACGGTACCGGAGGCACCGCTTGCGGTGCCGACCTCAGGATGCTGGGCTCCGCCCAGCATCCGTCTGAACCGACCGGTCGACACGCTTGCATGAAAGCGCCGCCCTAGGACACGATCGTCCCAGGTTCCGCGTCCGGCGCGCGGCGCGCATCGTCTGCGCCGCGGGAGGCACCGCTTGCGGTGCCGACCTCAGGATGCTGGGCTCCGCCCAGCATCCGTCTGAACCGACCGGTCGACCCGCTTGCATGAAAGCGCCGCGCTAGGACACGATCGTCCCACGTTCCGCGTCCGGCGCGCGCCGCGCATCGTCTGCACTGTCGAGGGCTCGCCGGACAAGCCCCGCCAGGGCCGCGACGAAAGCCGGCTCGGCGTTCGGCATCTCGATCCGCGCGAACTCGATGCCGAGCTCCCGCGCGCGGTCGCGAGCCTCGACATCGAGGTCCCAGCGGATTTCCAGGTGATCGGCGACAAAACCGACCGGGCACACGAGGACGCTCTGAACGCCGCGAGCCTGGAGCTCACCCAGGTGATCGAGGATGTCGGGTGCGAGCCAGGGCTCACCGGTTTCGGACTCGCTCTGATACGAAAACGACCACGCGTCGACGCCCGCGCGTTCGGCGACCAGGCGCGACGTC
>JBKOXM010000077.1:0-11673 GCA_046724925.1 Actinomycetota bacterium
AATGTCGAGCCGATAGGCCTCGAGCGGCTCGAACTGGACGAACGTCCGAGCGACTCCCTCGCCGATCATCGCCATCGTCGCAGCCACGACGATGAAGACGATCGGTAGCGATGCCCACATCGGGAGGCCGGTGGTGTGGGCGAGATCGCCGAAGTAGACCACCTCGCTGCCCGACCGGTCGATCTCGACCGGAAAGGCCAAGACGAACAAGGCGAGAGCCAGGAGGCCAAGCGGCGCGAGCGGAAAAAGGCTGACGCGCGAGCGCGCCCGCAGAAAGCCGATGCCGATGCCCAGGAAGCTCCCGAGCAGGACGAAGTTCGAGAAATACGAGAGGTAGACGATGTTCGCGCCCGTCCAGCGGATCAACATCAGCTCGCTGAAGAGCATCAGGAAGCTGAGGAGGACGAGACGCGGCCGCCCGGTCACTCCCCCCGTCCCGCGGGTGCGCCAGATCTCGATGCGGCGACGCTAGCAAGCCTTTCCACAGGCGGTCACGGCACACGGCTTCAAGCCGGGTGAGGGCGTAGAGGCGGCGATGCCGCCCAAGCTCGTCGAGCTGGTCTTCGAAGCCGACCGCGTTCTGACGTATAAGGCGGGTCTGCGCGGACGGGATCTCGCCCGCTTCGCGTGATCCTAGGACGCGCGGCGTAGCGGGAGGGCGTCCGCGCCGCTGAGTAGCGTTCCGGCGGCGTGCACCCGAGCGCGATCAACGAGCGCGGCAGAAGAGGTGGTTCCCCCGCGAGCCTCCTTCTCGCGAACGACTGCCCGCGACGGTCCGTTTGGGGAGCCGTCGCAGGTTCACCGTGCATCTGACGTCGATCAGGATCAGGGGCTTCAAGTCGTTCCCCGCCGCGGTCGAGGTCCGGCTCGAACCCGGCGTTGCCGTCGTGGTCGGCCCGAACGGCTCGGGGAAGTCGAATGTCGCTGACGCGATCGTCTGGGCGGCGGGCTCGCTCTCGCCGACCGAGCTCCGCGCCGAGAAGCCCGACGACGTGCTGTTTGCGGGCGGCGGCGATCGCAAGCCGGCGGACTTCTGCGAGGTCGAGCTCCTCTTCGACAACTCCGACGGCGACGGTCCGCTCGACTATTCCGAGCTCTCGGTCGCGCGAAGGCTCCACTGCGGGGGCGAGGGGCAGTACCTCGTCAATCGCGCGTCGGTTCGCCGCACCGATCTCGTCGAGCTGCTGGCCGATCTCGGGCTCGGGGGCGGGATGCACTCGGTCATCGGCCAGGGCCGCGTCGAGGAGATTTTGGCCGCGAGCCCCGAGCGGCGCCGCGAGCTGGTCGAGGAAGCGGCAGGCCTCGGCCGCTTCAAGCGGCAACGGCATCGCGCGGAGCTCAAGCTCGCGCGGGTCGCAGTCCAGGTCGAGCGGGCGTGCGACGTCGAGGCGGAGGTCAAAAGCCGGCTGCGGCCTCTTGCCCTCCAGGCGACGGCGGCCGAGCGCGCCGAGAAGCTCGTGGGAGAGATTGCCTCCTTGCGCGCGCGGATCGCCCAACTCGACCTCGAGGCGATCGGGGCGCGCCTCGACGAAGCCGAGGAGCGCCGCGTCGCAGCCGCGCGGGCACGGGCGCGCACGGCCGACCGGCTAGAGGCGCTGCTGAGCGAACGGAACGCGGCCGAGGAAGAGCTCGCCGACGCAGCCGGCCGCCGAGAGGCCGCCACCGCGGCGTTGTATCGCCTCCGCAGCGCGGGCGAACGGTTGGGCCTCCGGCTCGAGTCAGCGGAGTCTCTCGTCGAGGACCTCCGCCGCGAGCTCGATCGCCCGCGGCGGCTCGTGGATGCGAGCGAGCGCCGCCGGCGGCAGGCACTCAACGAGCGGGCGCGGCTTGCCCGCGAGCGCTTGCAGGCGCTCGAACGCTCACTGGCCGAGCGGGAGGGCTTGCCGCCGGCGGCGCGCGCTCTGGCGGAGGCGGGCGAGCGGCTCGCGCTGAACGAGTTCGAAGTCGAGGCCGGGCGGGAGCGCGCGGTGGCCGCGGCGCTCGGCTGGCGCACTTCGGCGCTCGTCGCGAGCGATCCGAAGGCCGCGCTCGCACTCCTCGAGCAGGCCCGCGCCGCCGGGCTCGGCAGCGTCGGCGTGGTCACGTCGTTGGGCGATCCGCTGGCCGGGTTCCGGCTGGTCGCGCGAGGAGAGCTGCTCGAGCAGACGAGCCCGGCAGTGACCTCGGAAGGGTTCGCCTACGACCCCGCTCGCGGCGAGCTGTGGTTCGCGGGCGAGACGGCCGAGGCGGTCTGGCTCGAGCTCGACGCCCGTCGTCGGGCGCTCGACGGTGAGGTCGAGGCACTCGAGCGCGAAGCAGAGGAAGCTGGGCGAACGCCGCTCCCCACGTACGAGGTCGGTCCCGACGCCGGGACCTCGGCGCTGGCGATGTGCTCTGAGCGGCTGGTCGAGGCGCTCCGCAGCGCGGCCGGTTTCGCAGGGCGCTTCGAGGCGCCGCTCCGCGCGCGAGTCGACGCCGGGGCGGAGCGCGCCGGTGCCCTGGCGGGCGACTTGCGGCGACTGGGCGCCGCCGAGGCCGAGCTTCGCCGCGAGGCGGCGGAAGCGAACGAGCGTGCCGGTGCGATCGACGTCGAGGTCGCTCGCCTCGAGGTCGAGGCCGGAGAAGCCCGTCGTCGCCTCGAGGATTCAGGCGCGGAGCCGGCCGAGGGTGAGGATCGTGAGGAGTTGATCCAACGGGTCGATCGCCTCGAGCGCCGGCGCGAGACGCTGGGCCAAGTGAACCCGCTCGCGAAGGAGGAGTACGCCCGTGAGAAGGAGCGGCTTGCAGAGCTCGCGGAACAGCGGGCCGATCTCGAGGCCAGCCTCGAGGAGCTCGAAAGGCTCCGGGCTGATCTGGACGCGACCGTCGAGCTCCGCTTCGCAGAGACCTACGAGGCGATCGAAACGCACTTCCACGAGGTGGCCACGACCCTGTTCCCCGGCGGGGAGGGCAGGCTCCGGCTGACGGAGCCGGATGAGGAGGGCGAGGCCGCCGGAATCGAGGTCGAGCTCCGGCCCGCGGGGAAGCGGATCACACGCCTGTCGCTTCTTTCCGGCGGCGAGAAAGCCCTGGGCGCCATCTCGTTCCTGTTCGCGCTGTTCCTGGCCCGCCCGTGCCCGTTCTACCTCCTGGACGAGGTCGAGGCCGCGCTCGACGACACCAACATCGGGCGCTTCGTCGAGCTGCTTCGCCGCTATTCCGACCGCGCGCAGTTCATCGTCGTCACGCATCAGAAGCGAACGATGGAGGCAGCGGACATCCTCTATGGCGTCACTATGGGTGCGGACGGCGTCTCCGAAATCGTCTCCAGGCGACTGCCGCGCGAGGACCGCGTCGCGCTCGCGAGCGCCTGAGCGGCCACGCGGGGCGCTCAGTGCCCCGAGAGACGACTATCTTGAGCCCGTGGCGAGGAGCTGGGGCCAACTTTTGGGCGAGGACGGTGCGTACCCGGCCGCGGAGGAAGGAGCGGGCATGTTCGCGCGTTTGCGGGAGTCGCTCGGCAAGAGCCGGCGCGCGCTCACGCAGCAGCTTGCCGCGGCTGCCTTCGACCCGGCCGACGACGGCGCCTGGGAACGCCTCGAAGAGGCGCTGATTGCCGCGGACGTGGGCGTGCCGGCAACGGCCGAGCTCGTCCGCCGGCTCGAGGCGCGCCCGGAGCTCGGGGAGCTCGGCGAGGCTCTGAGCGAGGAAGTCTCGACCCTCTTCGGCGAGCCGCCCACGCTCGAGCTCGACGACCGACCGGCAGTGCTCCTCGTCGTCGGCGTGAACGGCACCGGGAAGACGACGACCATCGGCAAGCTCGCCCATCGCCTGCGCGAGCACGGTCGCACTGTCGTTGTCGCCGCCGCCGACACCTTTCGCGCGGCCGCCGAGGAGCAGCTCGAGATCTGGGCGCAGCGCGCGGAGGCGGACTTCGTTGGCGCCGAGCGCGGCGCCGACCCCGCCTCCGTGGCTTACGAGGCGATCGAGCGGGCCGAGGGCGAGGGTCGAGACGTCGTGATCGTCGACACGGCCGGTCGCCTGCACACGCAGGCGAACCTGATGCAGGAGCTTGCCAAAGTCCGGCGGGTGATCGAGGGCAAGCTCGAAGGCGCGCCGCACGAGACGCTGCTCGTGATCGACGCGACTACGGGTCAGAACGGGCTCCAGCAGGCGCGTCTGTTCGGTGAGTCGGTCGGCGTCACCGGTGTCGCGCTCACGAAGCTCGACGGGTCGGCCAAAGGCGGCGTGGCCGTTGCGATCGCCTACGAGCTCGGCCTACCTGTGAAGCTGATCGGGGTCGGCGAGCGTCTCGACGACCTCAGGCCCTTCGACGCTCAGGACTTCGCCAGGGCGCTGCTCGCCGGCTGACCCCACTGTTGCGGTCCCAGATCCTGCGCGTCTCTGCGGGGTGCCCGTCTCCGCTCGCCTTACCAGGGGGTCCCGACCGGCGGGAACGGTTTCCCCATCCCCGTGGGAAAGGGGTTCCCACCCCCGTGGGGTTCCCACCCCCGTGGGAAGGGTTTCCCCTATTCCCCGGTGGGAGGGCTTCCCCGCCCTTCAAGGAGGGTGAGCGCAGCGTAGGCGACGAATTCGAGACGCGTGCGTGTCGATTGTGTGTCGGCTTTGATCCCCGGCTTCCCGAGGGACGCCGGAGCGGTCGAGGTCGATCGACCCCGACCCGGCGCGTGCCCTTTACGAGCGCTCGACGGCGAACGCGATGTTCACGGTCGTGCGGTACTCGCTGATGCGGTCGTTCTCGACCACCGCGCTCATCGAGACGACGTCAGCACCGGTGATGCCGCGCAGCGTCTTTCCCGCCTCCTGCACAGCCGCGTCAGCAGCCTTCGCAAAGCTTTCCGGCGACGAGCCGATGATCGTGATCACCTTCGCGACGTTCGCCATCCGTCCCTCCTCCGGTCGTAGGAGGCGGGAGAATAACCCGATATCTGCCGATTGCCTGGTGTCCCGCAGGCACCGCGGGGAGCTGGCGACACCGGGTGGCCCTATAACGGACGAGCTGGTGTTCGCAGGTGGCTGAGGCGTTCGTTTGCGCCGCTGTTCGTGTAGCGATGCGCTCTCACAGGGTTATCTAGATGTTTGGCGGGAGTCGATTCTCGTCAAGCGGCTACCCGAGGCATCCGGCGGAAAGGCGCCCGCGTACGCGAATCGCACGTTCCGCCGCCTAGCTACGCTTCTGAGCCTTGTTCGACCAACTTTCCGACCGGCTCCAGAGCGCACTCGGCGATCTCCGCAAGCGCGGCGTCCTCGACGAGGAGGCGATCTCGAAGGCGATGCGCGAGGTTCGCCTCGCGCTGCTCGAGGCTGACGTCAACTTCGAGGTCGTCAAGGACTTCGTCGAGAAGGTTCGTGACCGTGCGCTCGGCGAAGACGTGCGGAAGAGCCTCACGCCGGGCCAGCAGGTCGTAAAGATCGTGCACGAGGAGCTCACGGAGCTCATGGGCGCCGGCAGCTCGAAGCTCGCGTTCTCCGGCCGTCCTCCGACCGTGATCCTACTTGCCGGGCTCCAAGGTTCCGGCAAGACAACCGCGGCGGCAAAGCTCGCGCTGCTACTGCGCAAGGAGGGAAAGCAACCGGCGCTGGTCGCGGCCGACCTACAGCGGCCCGCGGCGATCGACCAGCTCGAGCAGCTCGGCCGGCAGATCCAGATTCCCGTCTACAGCGGCGAGCGCTCGGATCCGGTCAGGGCCGTCAGGGCCGGTATCGACGGGGCGCACAGCGAGGGCCGCGACACGGTCATCCTCGATACCGCCGGCCGGCTGCACGTGGACGAGGAGCTGATGGACGAGCTGGCCGCCGTCCGAGATGAGTCGAAGCCGCACAACGTCCTGCTCGTGCTCGACGCCATGACAGGCCAGGAGGCGGTCGCTGTCGCGCAGGCGTTCCTCGACCGCGTCGCCTTCGACGGCGTCCTGATGACGAAGCTGGACGGCGACGCACGGGGCGGCGCGGCCCTCTCGGTCAAGGCGGTCACGGCGAAGCCGATCAAGCTGGTCTCGGTCGGGGAGAAGCTCGATCAGATCGAGTACTTCCATCCAGACCGCATGGCCTCCCGGATCCTCGGGATGGGCGACGTTCTCTCGTTGATCGAGAAGGCGGAGGCTGCGGTCGAGGAGGACGAGAAGGCGGAGCTCGAGCGCCGCATGATGAAGGGCGAGTTCACCTTCGACGACTTTCTCAAGAGCTATCGAATGTTGAAGCGGATGGGGCCCTTGCAGGGCGTGCTCAAGCTCATCCCCGGTCTGGGCAAGCAGCTCGACGGTCTCGATCAGGTCGACGACAAGCAGATGGCTCGGGTCGAGGCGATGATCCTTTCGATGACTCCGCGCGAGCGCACGCTGCCCCACCTGATCGACGGCAGCCGGCGCCAGCGGATCGCCCGCGGGAGCGGTACAAGCGTGCAGCAGGTGAATCAGCTGCTCGACGCGCGCAAGCAGATGGCGAAGATGATGAAGTCGATGAGCAAGGGGAAGATGCCGGCACTGGGGCCGGACCTCGGGTCGGACCAGGCGATGACCTCGCGGCCCGGTTCCAAGTCGCGCAAGAAAAAGAAGAAGCGAACGAAGTCACGGAGGTGACATGGCGGTACGAATGAGATTGACGCGGGTCGGGTCGAAGAAAAACCCGTTCTACCGCGTCGTCGTGGCCGATTCGCGCTCGCCTCGCGACGGCCGGTTTCTCGAGATCATCGGGCGGTACAACCCGCAGACCGACCCGTCGACGATCGAGTTCGACGAGGAGAAGGTGCGCGAGTGGCTGGGCAAGGGCGCACAGCCGTCAGAAACGGTCGCGCGTCTCCTGAAGGCAAAAAACCTGAGGTGAGGCTCCCGGCTCCGTCCTCCGGGCCCTGGCCCGCTATCACGCGGCGCCACGCGCCGTCCTCAGTCGCGCCCGTATTGGCAATACGAGCGCTCCCTGCGTCCGCGCCTGGCTTGGTGCTAGCGACCCAGGACACCGGCAACGAAACCGGGAGCCTCACCTGAGATGGCTGAGCTCGTCGAGTATCTGGCGCGCAAGCTCGTCGACAGTCCCGACGAGGTCCGCGTCGAGTCCGCCGAGCGAGACGGGGCGCTCGTCTTGACGCTTCACGTCGCGGACGACGACGTCGGCAAGGTGATCGGCCGGCAGGGCCGAATCGCGCGCGCGCTCCGGACCGTTGTGCGCGCCGGCTCCGCCCACGAGAACCGCCGCGTCATGCTCGAGATCGCGGGCTAGTGCCCGCAAAGGCACGCACGCGCGTCGCCGCGTTGTACGACGTGCACGGGAACGCGCCCGCGCTAGAGGCGGTGCTGGCCGAAGTGGCGGCCGAGGCCGTGGACGCAATCGTCTTCGGCGGGGACATCGCGTCGGGCCCGCTTCCCCGGGAGACGCTGGAGCTCGTGCGCTCGGTGGAGGCGATCTCCATACGAGGAAACGCCGACGACCTCGTCACGCCCGTCAGCGAATCCGCCGGAGAAGAAGGTCGGCGCTGGATCGTCGAGCAGTTGGACGCCGAGCAAGTCGATTGGCTCGGCGGCCTGCCCTTCTCGACGGTGCTCGACGACACCCTCTACGTGCATGCGACCCCGCAAGACGTGATGGGCACCCTCACCGAGCTGACGACGGACGAGCGCTTCGCCGAGGTGCTCGCAGGCGTGGAACAGTCGCGCGTCGTCGCGGGGCACACGCACATGCAGCTCCGAAAGCAAGTGGGCGACGTCCTGTTCGTGAACGCCGGCAGCGTTGGGCGGCCGTACGAGGGGAAGCCTGGTGCCTACTGGGCCTTGATCGGTGACGACGTCGAGTTCCGCCGGACGGATTACGACCTCGAGCAGGCAGCAGCGGCGACCCGCGCCTCTGGTCATCCGCTGGCCGAGGAGCTCGCCGCCGAGAACATCCTCCAGGTCCCGTCCCGCGAAGAAGCAGTTGCCGTCTTTGGCGGCTGAGCGCATCGTCGTCGGTCGTGTCGGTCGTCCGCACGGGCGCGACGGCGCCTTCGTCGTCGAAGACGCAAGCGATGACCCGGCCCGGTTCGCCGTCGGCGCGTCCCTGGTTGCCGGCGGCGAGACGGTTCGGGTCGAGGAGTCGAAGCGCGCCGGCGGCCGAATCGTGATCCGCCTCGACCGGCGCGTCCCGCGCGGGGCCGCGCTCGAGGTTCCCCGCGACACGCTGCCGCTTCCCGAGCCGGGCTCGTACTACGTCTTCGAGCTCGTCGGCCTCGAAGTCGAGGAGGAGGGCGGGCGAAGGCTCGGCCGTGTTCGCGAAGTCGCTCCGGGGGTCGCGAACGACGTCCTGGAGCTCGACAGCGGCGTCGATCTCCCGCTGGTCGAGGCCTGTGTTCGCTCGGTCGACCTCGAAGCAGGCACAATCCTGGTAGCGAGCGGATTCGCCGACCCCGACTAACCTCAAGCCTTTGCAGCTCGACGTCTTCACCCTCTCCCCGCACGCGTTCGCCTGGCTGACAGAGCAGCGCCCTGTCGCATCGGTGCTCGGCGGTGAGCTCGAGCTGCGGCTGATGAACTACCGCGACACGACGCCTCTTCGAGCCGGTCAGGTGGACGACGAGCCGTACGGCGGGGGTGCGGGCATGGTCTTACGGGTCGACACCGTCGCCGCCGCGCTCGACGCCGTCTACGGAGGTGTCCCCGACCATCGCGTCGTCGCGCTGACGCCTCAGGGCCGCCAGCTGACGCAGGAGGTCGTGGAGGAGCTCGCCGGCGAAGACCGCCTGACGCTTCTCTCCGCGCGCTTCGAGGGGTTCGACGAGCGCGTGCTGACGCATCTGGCCTCAGACGCGATCTCGATCGGCCCGTACGTCCTCTCGGGGGGCGAGCTGCCGGCGCTGGTGATCGTGGACGCGGTCGCTCGGCTGTTGCCCGGCGCGACCGGGAGCGAAGAATCGCCGCGCCTCGAGACGTTCTCGGCCGAGCTCGAGCGGGGGTTCGAGTATCCCCAGTACACCCGTCCGGCCGAGTTCCGCGGTTGGAAAGTCCCTGAGGTATTGCTGTCCGGCGACCACAACAGGATCGAGGAGTGGAGGAGAGAGCAGAGCCGCCTCCGGAGCGTCCCCGGTTGAGGAACCCCATCGAGCGGCTCGGGCTGCCCCATGCCTGGACCGTCGCCCTCGACTGGATCCTGACGATCGCAGGCGCGGTCGCGATCGTCCTTGCGATCAAGGCGTGGGTCGTGAATCCCTACCGGATCCCGACGTCGTCGATGGAGCCCCGCCTGCACTGCGCACAGCCCGGCCCGGGCTGCCTCGCGCGCTTCTCCGACCGAGTGCTGGCGAACCGCTTCATTTTCCACTTCCGCGAGCCGCGGCGAGGCGACATCATCGTCTTCAAGACGCCGCGCGAGGCCGAACGCGCCTGCGGGCCGGCCGGCACGTTCGTCAAGCGCCTGATCGCTCTCCCCGGCGAGACGTGGGAAGAGCGCAGCGGCGTCGTCTACATCAACGGCAGAGAACTCGAAGAGCCGTACGTTTCGCCGAACCAGCGGGATACGGACAGCTACCCCGCCCGCAAGATCGCGGAAGGCAGCTTTTTCTTCATGGGCGACAACCGCCGGCAGTCGTGCGACTCACGCGTCTGGGGAGCGGTGCCGCGGAAGAACCTGATCGGCAAGGTGTTCGCCACGTACTGGCCTCCGAACCGCATATCCCTTCGCTAGCCGGCAGCTCCCTGGCCACGGACGTCTCCCGCCGGGCGGAGCCCGGCTCCTTTTGCCAGCGGCGTCCCAGGGAGCTGCCGGATCCCCTGGTGTTCGGTACCATGCCGTCGCGGCCCTGGCGCAGGGCCGCTTCCTCTGATGAGCAAGGTGATCGAGAACCTCGAGCGGAGCCAACTGCGCTCCGATCTCCCGCGCTTCAAGCCGGGCGACACCGTGCGGGTGCATTTCAAGGTGATCGAGGGCGAGCGCCAGCGGATTCAGGTGTTCGAGGGGATCGTGCTCAAGCGCCAGGGAGCCGGCGTGCGTGAGACGTTCACCGTGCGGAAGCAGTCGTTCGGGGTCGGCGTCGAGCGAACGTTCCCACTCCACTCGCCGAAGATCGACCGGATCGAGGTGATGGCGATCGGCGACGTGAACCGGGCGAAGCTCTACTACTTGCGCGGCAAGGTGGGGAAGAAGGCCCGCGTCCGTGAGCTGCGCGGCCAGGTCGCCGCAGTGCCCGCGGCTGAAGAAGCGGCGGAGGTTGGGGAGGCCGAGCCGGCCGCAACGGACGAGAGCGCAGCCGCCGAAGTCGAGGAGGCACCCGCAGCCGAGGCGGAGCAGGCGGAGGTCGAGGCGGACGAGCCCACACCGGAGGAAGTAGCGGACGAGACCGAAGCGGACGCCGAGCTCGAACAGGCGGCCGAAAAGCCCGCATAGGAGGGCTTGGCGAAACGCAGCGCTGAGTCGTCAGATGCGCGCTGCTCGCCCCGAGGCGGCGTCCTCAGTCGCACGCTACGCGTCAATGCTTGACGAACAGTCGCGCTAGAACGGAGGTCCGGCCCCAGCTCCGCTCCCTGCGTCCTTGCCTCGGAACGAGCATCGCGGCCTGCCGACGAGCGACGTTCCACCAAGCCCTCCTAGGACAACTTCCGCAAAGAGCGGTGACGAAAGCTCGGCGCCGGCCGGGGCGGCCTGCGGCGAAGCTATCCTCGCGCCGTGCGCACCTCGAGCGGTCAACGGCTTCTGCGCTTCGACCGCCGGCTGGGCGCCCGCTACGTCGCGGGCGCGGACGAGGCGGGGCGCGGCTCGCTCGCAGGGCCTCTCGTCGTGGCCGGCGTTCTCCTCGACTACGCCTGCCTGCGCGATCATCGCGTGCGCCCGCTCGCGGAACTGAATGACTCGAAGCAGCTGACGATCGACGAGCGGGAGCGCCTGTTTCGGGCAGTGGTCGGTTGTGCGAAGGAGATCTCCGTGCGCGTGATCTCGCCGCGCCGGATCGATCGCAATGGGCTTCATCGCTCGAACCTCGACGGTTTGATCTCGGCTCTCGCCGCGTTGCATCCGCCGGCCGAGGTCTGCCTCGTCGACGGGTTCCGGCTCGGCCCCAAGGCTCCGCCGCACCGAGCGGTCGTGGACGGCGACGAGCGCAGCGCGGCAATCGCCGCGGCGTCGATCGTCGCGAAGGTGACGCGCGACCGGATGATGCGACGGATCGACGCGCTGTATCCGCACTACGGCTTCTCCTCGCACGTCGGCTACATCACGCCGAGCCACTCGGCGCGCGTGCGTCAGCACGGTCCGTCGCCGATTCACCGCCGATCGTTTCAGGCGCTCTGCTATCTCTCGCCCGAGGAAGCGGCCCGCGTGATCGAAGAACGGGCGCTAGCCCGGGCGTGAACACCCGCGCGCTCGGCGCGCGGGCGGAACGCCGAGCGGCGTGGTACTACCGCCTGCGCGGCTATCGAATTCTCGCGAGCAACGCGCGGATCGGTGGAAACGAACTCGATCTCGTAGTTCGGCGGGGCAACCGCCTGGTTTTCGTCGAGGTGAAGTTCAAGAGCGGCGCCGCGTTCGGCGACCCGGCCGAGATGGTCACCGAGGAGAAGCAGCGCCGGATCCGCCGTGCCGCGCAAGCCTGGCTTGCAGCGCATCCCGAGCTCGATGATCTTGCGGTCGACTTCGACGTCGTCGCCGTGAGCCCGCCCGGTGTCGAACGGCTCGACCTGACGTTTTAGGAGGGCTCGGCGAAACGCAGCGCTGTGCCGTCGGGCCGCGCTTCTCGCC
>JBKOXM010000032.1:0-9677 GCA_046724925.1 Actinomycetota bacterium
CCGCTGCGGCGCGCTGAGAACGCTTCATCTCGAGGAGCTCCGCGCGTCGGCGCTCGGCGTCCGATTCGCCCTGCTGGAGGACCTGGGAGGCCGGGACGAGTGTCGCGCCGTCGTGGATCGACGGAATCAGCCGCTCGAGCAACGTCGCCTTGCGCACAAGCACATCGACGAAGTAGATGCCGCCGCCGTCATGGTCGTCGCGCTCTTGCGGGACGGTGACCAGCGGCTCGACCGGATGCGCTTTGTTCGGCAAGAAGATGTACGTATTGGTCGGCACGATCCAGAGCGCGGCGAAGGCCCCGAGGAGGAGGACGCCGAGGGCGGCGATCCGGGCGGAGAACGGAAAGCGCACGCGGCGAGAATAGATGCGAGCCCTCGTGGTGCCGCCGGGAGGTGACGCTGGTCACGCAAGCGCTCTCCGATCGACTGACCCTCGAAGGAGCGCGCGCCGTCCTGCTACTGCTTCGTTCCGGGACCACCGTCCGAAAGTGGGCCGGGAAAGGCACTCGCACTTTCGGACGCTGCTAAAAGAGGCCGCGTGCGAGGCCGCCGTCGACCTGGGTCAGCGTCCCCGTCACGTAGCTCGCCTGCCTGGAGGCGAGGAAGCAGGCGAGTGCGGCCAGCTCGCGTGGCTCACCGAACCGGCCGAGCGGGATCGCCCCGAGATCCTCCTCGGTCGGCCCGTCGGGATAGAGCTCCTGCATGCGCGCGGTGCTGATGCGGCCGGGCGCGATCGAGTTCACCGTGATCCCTCTCGGGCCGAGGTCCTTCGACAATGTCTTCGCCCACCCGACCACGCCCGGTCGCACCGCGTTGGTGAGCGCGAGGTTCGGCGCGGGCTCGCGTACCGCGATCGACGAGATGTTGATGATGCGGCCCTGTTCGCTCCGCCCGAGGTACGGCAGGCAGAGCCGTGTCAGCCGCACATACGACAACAGCAGAAGCTCGACGGCATTCTCGATCTGCTCGTCCTCGATTTCGAGCGCAGTGCCGGGCGGTGGCCCGCCACAGTTGTTCACAAGAACGTCGATGCCCCCGAAGGCCTCGACGGTCGTGTCGACGAGTCGCTGGAGATCGCGAGGGTTCGTGAGATCGCCTCGGACGGCGAGGGCGCCGAGGCGATCGGCTTCGCGCTCGAGAAGCTCACGGCGGCGCGCGAACATGGCCACGTTCGCACCCTCCTCCGCCAGCGCCTCGGCGATCGCGAGCCCAATGCCGGAGGACGCGGCCGCCACGATCGCAGTTCGTCCCTTGAGCCCGAGATCCACTTAGGTCTCCACAGGAAGGATCGTCGTCATCGCCGCCACCTACGTAACCGGGTATCCCGGCGAAAATGCGTCAAGCATTTTCGCCGGATAAAACGCCGACGACCTCGCGGACGGCCTCCGCCGAGCCGGCCAGCCATTCACGCTCCTGGTCGGTGAGGTCGAGCTCCACGATCTGCTCGACCCCTCCCGCGCCGAGTTTCACGGGGACGCCCATGTACAGCCCTTCGATGCCGTACTCGCCCTCGAGGTAGGCCGTACAGGGCAGCACGCGCTTCTCATCGAGCATGACGGCGTCCACCATCTGGGCGACGGCGGCCCCGGGCGCGTACCAGGCCGACGTCCCGAGCAGATCGACCACTTCGCCGCCGCCTTTTCGCGTCCGCTCGATCATCGAGTCGATTCGATCCTGTGAGACGAGCTTCGTCAGCGGGATGCCGCCCACCGAGGTCGCGGAGACGACTGGCACCATCTGGTCGCCGTGGCCGCCGAGCACGAGGGCGGTCACGTCCTTGATCGAAGAGCCGGTCTCCCAGCCGATGAAGGTTGCGAACCGCGCCGTGTCGAGGATGCCGGCCTGGCCGAACACGCGCTCCTTGGAAAAACCCGACACGCTCTTGGCGACGTGGCACATCGCGTCCAGGGGATTCGAGAGCACGATGATGATCGCGTCCGGCGACTGTGCGACCGCCTTCTCGGTCACGTCCTTGACGATCTGCTCGTTGGTGGTCACGAGGTCGTCGCGGCTCATCCCGGGCTGACGCGGCAGCCCGGCCGTGATCACAACGACGTCCGAGCCCGCCGTCTCCTCGTAGCCGTTCGTGCCGGTGATCGACGGCTCGAAACCGAGGATCGGCCCCATCTGGTCGATGTCCAGCGCCTTCCCTTGCGGCAGGCCCTCCTTGATGTCGGTGAGGACGATGTCCGCGTAATCGCGCTGCGCGAGCACCTGCGCGGCGGTCGCGCCGGTGTTGCCGGCGCCCACGATCGTGATCTTGCGCCGGCCCTTGTAAGGCGTGAACTCGTGGCGGCCGAGCTCGGTGCTCACACCCGGACTCCGAGCTTGTCGATGATCGCGTCGGCGACTTCACTCGTTCCGACCGCAGTCGGGTCGTCGCGTGTCGGCTTCATGTCATAGGTCACGCTTCGGCCCTCGCGGATTACCTCGGCGATCGCGCCTTCGAGCCGCTCGGCGGCGTCGGCCTCGTCGAGGTGGCGGAGCATCATTACACCGGAGAGCATCATCGCCATCGGGTTGACCTTGTTCTGGCCGGCGTATTTCGGCGCCGACCCGTGGGTGGGCTCGAACACCGCTGCTTCCGTGCCGAAGTTCGCCCCGGGCGCGAGCCCCAGGCCGCCGATCAGTCCGGCCGCGAGATCGGAGACGATGTCGCCGTAGAGGTTCGGCAGGACCAGCACGTCGTACTCCTCCGGCCTCTGGACGAGCTGCATCGACAGGTTGTCCACGATCCGGTCCTCGAACTCGATCTCGCCGTCCTCCTCCGCGACCTCGCGCGCAACGCGCAGGAAGAGCCCGTCTGAGAACTTCATGATGTTGGCCTTGTGCACGGCCGTGACCTTAGAGCGGCCGTTTCGCTTCGCATAGTCGATCGCGAAGCGAACGATTCGTCGCGTCCCCTCGACCGAGATCGGCTTGATCGACAGCCCGGAATCCGTGCGAACCGAGGACCCCGTGCGCTGCTCGATCCACGAGATCAGCTCGCGCGCTTCCTCGCTTCCTTCCTCGAACTCGATCCCGGCGTAGAGATCTTCCGTCGCCTCGCGAACGATCACGAGATCGACGTCGTCGTAACGCGACCGCACCCCCGGATAGCTCTTGCACGGACGGACCTGGCCATACAAGTCCAGGCCCTTCCGGAGCGCGACGTTGACCGACCTGAAGCCGCCTCCAACAGGCGTCGTGATCGGGCCCTTGAGGGCGACTCCGGTTGACTTGATCGCCTCGAGCACGTGGTCGGGAAGGGGATCGCCGCCATAGCGGTCCATCACGTCGGCGCCCGCTTCCTGGACGTCCCAGTCGAAGTCGACTCCCGTGGCTTCGAGGACGCGTCGCGTCGCCTCGGTGATCTCCGGTCCCGTGCCGTCGCCGGGGATGAGCGTCACTCGGTGGGACACGGCTCGACTCTATCCGAGGTTCGCGAGGTCGGCTTGCGGGTAGATTTGGCCGCGATGAACGAGTTCAGGCCTGGCCTTGAAGGGGTCGTAGCGTTCCAGACAGAGATCGCCGAGCCGGATCGTGAGGGCGGTTCGCTGCGCTATCGCGGGGTCGACATCGAGGAGCTCGTCGGCCGTTACCCGTACGAAAAGGTCTGGGGCTTGCTGGTCGACGAGAGCTTCGAGCCCGGCATGCCCGATCCGGAGCCGTACCGGCCGGCGAACCTGACGGGGAATGCACCATCCGATCTTCAGTCCGCGCTTGCGCACCTGTCGGCTGAATGGGAGCTCAAGAAGCTCGTCGACATCGACCCAATAGAGGCCCGCGACGATCTCGCTCGTCTCTCGAGCACCGCTATGTCGATCGTCGCCCAGTCCGCGCGCGTCGCCGACGGCAAGACGGATCCGGTGGCGGAGGAGGTCGTCGCACAGGGAGAGACGGCCGCCGAGAAGTTCCTCCTCCGCTGGCGCCGTGAAGCCGACCCGCGACACGTGAAAGCGGTCGACACGTACTGGATCTGCACCGCGGAGCACGGGTTGAACGCCTCGACGTTCACCGCGCGGATCTCGGCCTCAACAGGCGCCGACTGCGGCGCGACGATGTCCGCAGCAGTCGGGGCGCTGTCCGGTCCGCTCCACGGAGGTGCACCGGCCCGCGTGATCCCCATGCTCGACGACGTCGCCGAGATGGGCGATCCCGAGCGCTACGTCGTGGACCTCCTCGACCGTGGCGAGCGCATCATGGGATTTGGCCACCGCATCTACCGGGCCGAGGATCCACGTGCTCGCCTCCTCAAACAGACGGCCCGTGAGCTCGGTTCGCCCCGCTTCGAGGTTGCCGACCGGTTCGAGCAGGCGGCACTGGCGGAGTTGCAGAGGCGCAAGCCCGACCGGGAGCTGCCGACGAACGTCGAGTTCTGGTCGGCGGTCGTCCTCGACGTCGCCGAGATTCCGGCTCAGCTGACGCCGGCGATGTTCGCGTGCGCACGCGTCGCAGGCTGGTCGGCTCACATCCTCGAGGAGCGGAAGACAGGCCGACTGATCCGGCCCTCCGCTCAATACATCGGGCCTCCGAGCCGCCCTGCCTCCGAAGTCGGCGGCGCTCCGGTCCCGAGTTGAGCCTCGCCGAGGCCGCGGTCGCTGCCGACGGCCTCGCGCAGGCGGGCGACGAGCGGCGTCTGGCGCAGCTGCGCGCGCAGTGGGACGACGAGCTCGAGGCGGCGGCGCGCAGCAGTGATTACCGGGAGCGCGCGCTCGCCTATCGCGCGATCGGGCAGTTTCGCTACCGCCAGAAGGCCGAGCTCCTGCGGCGGGGTCTCGAGGACGACAGTCCCGCGTGCCGGGGGTCGGCGCTGATCTCGCTCGAGCTCCTCTCGCGTGACAGCCCCGGAGTCGTCAACGCCGTCCGCCCGATGCTGCACTCGCTCGCGAATGCCGATCCGAACGAGGCGGTGCGGCGGCTAGCACTGGCGTGCCTGAAGAACGGCTCGCCTCAACGCGACACGATTGTGCTCCTGAGCGGCCTCGCCGAGAGCGAGGAAGAGGGGCGGGAGCTGCGCGACGCGGCCCGAAAGGTCGCGGCGCTCCTGACGAAGAAGTCTCGCTAGTGCCTCGTGCAAGCGCGGCCGCTGATGGCGTGGCCGCAGCTCGGGCAGCGGCGACGGCGGCGCTTCCACTCCAGTGCGCTCTTGTTGACTCCGGCGAGCGCCATGAGCATTCCGATCCCACTCGTCGAAGCGAGCAAGGCGAGCAGATGCGGCGTCGTCGTCACGGTTCTACAACGTTGGGCGCGCTCGTCTGGTTGCGGCGCCGCTAGGTCTTCGTCCGCTTCTCCTTGACGCGCCGCGCGTGGGGATGGGCCTTGAAATACAGATCTCGGCGGCGGCGATCCGACACGTGGGTGTAGATCTCGGTCGTCGCGAGGTCGGCGTGCCCGAGCATCTCTTGCACGCTGCGCAGATCGGCGCCGCCTTCGAGCAGATGGGTTGCAAAGGAGTGCCTGAGCAGATGGGGATGGACGCGTTCCGGCTCGAGGCCGGCCTTCGTCGCCAGGCGTCGCAGGATCAGGAACGCGCCGGCGCGCGTGAGCGGGCCTCCCTTGGCGTTGAGGAAGAGCTCTGGACGGTGGCGCCGGTCCAGGAACGGGCGTCCGCGCGCGAGATAGCGGCGGAGCGACTCGGCTCCGAGCCGTCCGATCGGCACGATGCGCTCTCTCCCTCCTTTGCCGATGCAGCGCACGATGCGCTGGTCGAGGTCGACGCCCGTGCGATCGAGCCCGACCGCCTCACTCACACGAAGGCCGGCGCCGTAAAGCAGCTCCACGAGGGCTCGATCCCGCAACGCGCGAGGTTCCGTTCCGTTCGCCGCCTCGACGAGTCGCTCGGCCTCACCGGGCGAGAGCGTTCGCGGGAGCCGACGCTGCCTACGCGGCAGGTCGAGCTCCGCGGCCGGGTTATCGGGCCGAGCTCCGATCAGCTGTTGATGACGGAAGAACGAGCGGGCAGCCGCCACTCGCCGCGCGATCGTCGTCGAGGCCAGACCCTGAGCCCTCAGCTCCGCGACATACCGCTCCAGGTCCTCGGTCGTCGCCCGTGTCAGCGGCTTGGCAAGCCACGTCGTGAGGCCTGTCAAGTCGCGCCTGTATGCCTCGACCGTGCGCGGCGCCCGCTGCACGACGAGCAACGCAAGGAAGGCTTCGAGTTCGCGATCGACCGGCGATTGGGTCACGCGCGAGGGTTCGCCGCCGCGCCCTCGACGCCTGCCGAACTAAGGGGGAGTTACCCGCCGCCGACCGTGATCGTCCCCTCCATTCCGAGCCCTCGGTGCCCGTCGACCGGGCAGTAGACCTCGTACGTCCCTGCGGAGAGGTCGACCGTGACCTCGGCCTCGTCACCCGGGCCGATCTCGGGGGTCTCTTCCTCGACGCCGTTGCCCTCGATCTCGAGCGCGTGCGTCGTGCCGCCCTCGTTCATCAGTTCGAACGTGTAGTTCCCGGCGGCGTTGAGGGTGATCTTGCCGGGGTCGAACTCGAAGTCGCGGGCAGTAACGTTGATCTTCTCGCCTTCGCCGCCGCTCGGTTCGCCGCTGGACTCGTTGTCGTCACCGCCGCATCCGGCGAGAACGAGGGTGAGAGCCGCCACGACTGCTGGCAAACGCGGCATCGACGAAACCATACGCCCAATCGTCGCGTCTGGTTTCGCCAAGGGTCCCTGCGGCCGCTGGTTCGACCCGAAGTCGGCACATTTCGGTGCGCGGGCCGCGCTACCCTCGAGATTCCCTCCCCTGGGGTGGGGATCCGTTACGAGCGAGGGTGTGCACGGTCGTAGACCTTGCGCAGCCGTCGACCGTCCACGTGCGAATACACCTGCGTGGTCGAGAGCGAGCTGTGCCCGAGCAGCTCCTGGATCGTTCGCAGATCGGCGCCGCCCTCGAGGAGGTGCGTGGCAAAGGCATGGCGAAGCCGATGCGGGTGCGGTGTGACGCGCCGGAGCGTGCTCGTGTCGAGCCTCCGACCGCGGGCTGAGAGGAAGAACGCGTTCTGAGCTCCGCGCGCGAGCTCCGGGCGGGCGTCGCTCAGGTAGCGCGCAAGCCACCAGGCTGCCTCTTCACCGAGGGGAACGATGCGCTCCTTCCCGCCCTTGCCGCGGACCCGCACGTGCTCCTGCTCGAAGTCGACGTCCTCGAGATCCAGCCCGACGGCCTCGGCGCTTCGGAGGCCCGCCGAGTAGACGAGCTCGATCAGTGCTCGGTTTCGGAGCGCTAGCGGACCTTCTCCTTCGACGCGTTCGAGCATGTTCTCGATCTCACCGCTCGGAGGCGCGTCTGGCAGCCGGCGTCTTGGTCGGGGCGCCACGGCGGCATCCGGCACGCGCTGCGCGCCGAGGGTGAAACGAAGAAACGAGCGCACGGCGGCCAGCTTGCGCGCAACGGTCGCGGGCGCGAGGCGGCTCGGGCGTCGCCCCCTGCGCGCGCGACCGAGCTCGGTCGCGTACTCGACGAGGATGCGCGCATCGACGGCATCGAGGTCGTGCCCTTTGCGACCGAGCCACTCCGCGAACTCCTCGACGTCGACTCGGTACGCGCGCCGCGTGGCATCGGTGAGCATCGGCGCCGCGAGAAAGCGTTCCAGTGCGCGACGATTGTCCACTCGCTTCGATTCGCCCTGGGGTTACGATCGCCTGCCGTGCCGTCGCAGGAGACGATCGACCGCTACGTCGACCTGATCGTCGGGTTCGCCGCGAACGTCCAGCCCGGCCAGATCGTCGGCCTCGCGGGCGACTGGGGGACCGAGGAAGGGATGCGTGCCGTCGCCACGAGCGCGTACCGCCGGGGCGCGAAGTTCGTGGATCCGAGCTACTTCGATCCGTACGTCAAGCGCGCGCGGCTTCTGCACGCCGACGAGGAGACGCTCGAGTTCATCCCACAGTGGTACCGAGAGAAGGTGCTTGCGCTAGGCGAGGAACGCGCGGCGAAGATCACGCTCTTCTCGCCGAATCCGGAGCCGTTCGCCGACGTCGATCCGGCGCGAGCGGGGAAGGACATGCTGCCGGCGATCAAGGAAGGCCACGAGATGATCGGCAAGCGTGTGAACAACTGGACAGGCGCGATGTGGCCAACGGCCAGCTGGGCGCGCCTCGTCCATCCCGATCTCGACGAAGAGGCGGGTGTCGAGAAGCTCTGGGACGCGCTTGCGCACATGTGCCGCCTGGACGACGGCGATCCGATCGCGGCCTGGAAGGACCGGATGGACACTCTGACCGCTGTCGCGGAGCGTCTGACCGAGCGACGGCTCGATGTCCTCCACTTCGAGGGTCCCGGGACGGACCTCACTATCGGCCTGCTGCCTTCGTCACGTTGGTGGACGGCGCGGTTCACGACCGTCGAAGGAATCGAGCATCAGGCCAACCTGCCCAGCGAAGAGATCTTCACCTCGCCGGACCCCGAACGCGTAGACGGCGTCGTGACATCGACCAAGCCGCTGCTGCTTTCGGGCGCGGGCGCAGTGCGCGATCTCGTCGTTCGCTTCGAGCGCGGTCGCGCCGTCGAGATCGACGCGGGCGAGGGCGCCGAAGCATTGCGCGGCCGCGCAGCGAAGGACGATGGCGCCGCTCGGCTCGGGGAGGTGGCACTCGTCGACTCCGAAGGGCGGATCGGCAAGCTCGGTACGGTCTTCCAGCACACGCTGATCGACGAGAACGCAGCTAGCCACATTGCGCTGGGGAATGGATTCCCGTTCGCGGTCGACGACGAAGCGGACCGGTCGCGGATCAACGACAGCGCCGTTCACATCGACTTCATGATCGGGAGCGAAGACGTCGCCGTCACCGGGGTCACCGAGGACGGCGAGCGAATCCCCGTTCTGCAGCGCGGCGCCTGGCAGATCTGACCGCGGCGGTCAGCGCACGGGCGGGCGGCCGAGCTGCGTGAGCGCCTCGACGAGAGCTTCGCCTTCGAGCGCCTGCACGACGTTTCCATCCCGGCCGGTCATCGTCTCCGCTGCCAGCAGCGCGTTCAGGATCGCTTCCTCGGTCGACTCGACTACTGCCTCGAACAGCGGGTTCACATATGCGTTCGAAAGCATTCGGATCGGGACGACATTGTCGGAAGGAGGCTGGCGCTTCTCCGGCCTTAAGCCACGGTTTCCGGTCGCAAACGACAGGATCAAGTCGCCACTCGTGTGCTCTCCGAGACCTCCGGTGCGGCCGATCCCGAGCGCCGCGCGCTGTGCCAGACGATCGCAATGGCCGGGAAGGAGCGGGGCGTCGGTTGCGACGACGACGATGATCGACCCGCTCCACGGCGGCGCTTGCCCGGCGGGAAGCGGAACGCGGTCCGCGTCGAGGACCTCACCGACGGGCAGACCCTCGACTCGGAACCTCCGTCGCGACCCGTAGTTCGCCTGCACGAGCACGCCGACTGTCCACCCGCCGTTTTCGTCGTCGAGGACGCGCGAAGCGGTTCCGATACCGCCCTTGAAGCCGTGACAGATCATGCCGGTGCCCCCGCCCACGTTTCCTTCCTCTACCGGACCGCTCGAGGCCGCCTCGACGGCAGCCTGGACGTGCTCGGAACGGACGACCATCCGCTCGATCTCGTTCAGAAAGCCGTCGTAGGTCTCTCCGACGACCGGTAGGCCCGCTGTCAGTCCGGTACCGATCAGGGCGTCCCTCACCACGCCGACGCTGTAGGTGTTGGTGATCGCGATTGGGGAGGTAAGCATCCCCGACTCTCGAACCC
>JBKOXM010000127.1:0-7896 GCA_046724925.1 Actinomycetota bacterium
GGGGCGCTACTCGCCGATGTTCAAGGCGGAGGTTCGCACCGAGGCCTGGGAGCGGCGGCGGCTCACACCCAACGAGGAGCGGCGGGTCAGCCGGCGGTTCTCGGGACGCATCCCGGACGAGCCGCATCTCCTCCGCCTCTCGACCTCACCGCGCACGGGCTGGGGCATCGAGCTCGGCCGCAGGTACCGGGACACGATCCGACACGCGCGTGCAGACGGAATCACGGTCGACTCGTGGCAGCTCGACGAGCTCGGGCCGCAGGTCGCCGGGCCGCAGGGCCGTCAGCACCGCGAGTTCGTCCGCGGCGTCCTCCAGGGGATGACTTTCGGCCGCCGCGTTCTCGGCGACTCCGAACGCAAGGGCTTCGTCTGGGCGACGAGACGCGCGCTCAACCTCGCCCGGCTTCCCGTGACGGCGGAGCTGAGAGCGTTCTGGCAGCAGCTCGAGCGAGCCTCGTTCCGGATCGTCGGCGAGGAGTACCCGAACTTCACCGGCGACCCGGCTCGCGCCGCGCGCACACAGGCTGACGGGCAGCGCGCGCTCGCCTCGGGCGGCCCAGTGCGGCGACGGCTGGCCGGCCGTTACGTGGCCGGCATGACGCCGGGCTATCGCAGCGGGGTCGGCCTCGGCGGCAACGTCAACGGCTGGCCGCGCGCCCAGGTCAACCAGTGGCGAAACGGATACGTCGCGGAGCGGGAGCGCATCGGCGTCGCCGGCTTCGGCGAGTTCCATTTCGTCTTCGAGAACAGCCGGAGGTTCGTTATGCAGGACGCAGCCCGCGCCGTTGCGCGAGGGATGGCCCTGCTCTAACGCTTTCGGGCCTTCACGCCGATATTCAGGCCACGTTTTCCGAAGGCAATCCGCGGGAACGGCATCTATGACAGCGATGACTGCGACAACTCTGGGCACGGTCCTCTTGGTCGCGAGCGTCCTGCTCCTCGTCTGGGGCTTCCCGAACCTTCCTCGCAAGTAGCAGGCCGCCGATTCCGGCGGGTTGTGCGAAGACGCTCCTCTCGTACAGAGTTGATGCATGGCTGCCCGGACCCGGAGCGGGACGCGCCTTCGCGTCGCCCTCTTCCTCGGCGTCGGCTTCGCCGCGACCGGGCTCGCGCTCGTCGCCTACGGGACGAACGTCTTCCGTAGCCTCGAGCTCGACTCCGTGGACGCGCGCTTCGCGATTCGCGGCGACCAGCCCCGGCCGAAGGAGGTCGTCGTCGTGGCGATCGACGACGCGACCTTCAGCGACTTCAACTCCGCCGGTCTCTCGGGGCGCTACCCCTTTTCGCGCAGACGGTTTGCTCGGGTCATCGACAACCTCAGCCGTGACGGCGCGAAGGTCATCGCGTACGACATCCAATTCACCGAGCAGACCAACGCCGACGACGACAACGCGCTGATCAACTCGGTCGCAGACGCCGGCAACGTCGTGCTGGCGACGACCGAGGTCGACAAGCAGGGCCGCACGAACGTCTTCGGCGGTGACGACGTCGTGCGCCAGGTCGACGCCCGGGTTGGGAACGGCAACTTCCCCACCGACAGCGGCGGCGTCATTCGCCGTGTCGCCTACAGCGTCGACCGGCTCAAGAGCCTCGCTCTCGTCACCGCCGAGCGTTCGTCCGGGGAAACGATCACGCCGGACGACTTCCACGATCGCGCCACCAACTACATCGATTTCGTCGGCCCGCCGGGCCGAGTCGAGACGCACTCCTTCTCCGACGTCTACTACCGCACGTTCGAGCCCGGGACGTTCAAGGGCAAGATCGTCATCGTCGGCCCGTCCGCGCCGGCGCTCCAGGACGTCCACCCCACCTCGAGCGGCGAGAACATGTCCGGCGCCGAGATCCAGGCGAACGCCGTCTCGACCGCTCTCCAGGGTTTTCCGCTCCAGCCCACCCCGGGCTGGTTCGACATCGCCGCCATCGTCCTCTTCGGGATGCTGCCGGCGCTCGGCGGGCTGACCGGGAGGCTCCTCTGGACGCTCGGCCCCGCACTGCTCCTGGGCGCCGCGTACGTCGTCGCGGCGGGCAAGTTCGCCTTCGACCAAGGCTGGATCCTGAATTTCGTCTACCCCATGGGCGCGCTCGTCCTGGCCTCCGTCGGAGCGCTCGGCGCTCACTACCTGCTCGCGGCCTTCGAGCGCGAGCGCGTTCGGGACGTCTTCTCCCGCTTCGTTCCGGAGACCGTCGTCGAGCAGGTGCTGGCACGGACCGACTCGGACCTCCGGCTCGGCGGCGTCTCGCTCGAGAGCACGGTCATGTTCACGGACCTTCGCGGCTTCACGACGTTCTCGGAGTCGCTTCCGCCGGCACGGGTGATCGAGTGCCTGAACGTGTACCTCGAGGAGATGACCGAGGCGATCCTGGCCCACGGCGGCACGCTCGTCTCCTACGAGGGCGACGGGATCATGGCTGTGTTCGGGGCGCCGATCGAGCAGCCCGACCATGCGGACCGGGCGGTCGCAGCCGCCCGAGAGATGCTCACCCACCGGCTGCCCAAGTTCAACGCGTTCCTCCGGGAGCAGGAGTTGAGCGACGGCTTCAAGATGGGGATCGGCCTCAACACGGGCATGGTCGTCTCCGGAAACGTCGGGTCGCAGCGCAGGCTCGAGTACGCTGCGATCGGAGACACGACGAACACCGCTTCGCGACTCCAGGGGATGACGAAGGGGCAGTCCCACCTGCTCTTCATCTCCGACACGACACGCCAACGGCTGCAGCGCGAGCTGACTGATCTCGTGTTCATCGACGAGCTCGAGGTTCGCGGTCGGTCGCAGGCCGTCAAGATCTGGTCGATAGAGGCTGCGAGCGACGCTGCGTTCGAGGAGCGGAGAGCCGGCGGTTACGCGCCCGGCGCCTTGGCCAAGTAGGTCTGGCCGGCGCGAACCCTGACGTTCTTCCGTGCCCGAAAGTCGCTTACGAGGACGACGCCCCGCAGAACGCGGGTGAGCGTGCCGTCGCACCGGTCCTGCACGAGCCACTTCGTGCCGCGCACGGTGGCCGAGCTGTACCGCCCGCGAGTCCTGAAGCGACCCTTGCCGTTGCCCCAGAGCTTCCGCACCGGACGCTTCCGCTTCGCTTCGGCCCCCAGCGTGCTCAGCGAGCTCCCGCCGCACACGCGGAAGTTCCCGCCCTCGAGGCGAAGCGTCATGAACGCGTTCCGCGCCTTCTTCTGCAGGATCGTGAACACGCCCGAGTAGAAGCGGCTCGAGTTCGTGCGCCGCCCGCCGAGGCCCGCCGTCAGGTTGATCACCCCGCGGGTCGTGTCCACCCTGGAGCCGACCGGAATCTCGGTCTGACCGTCGAGCTCGACGAACTTGCTCTCACCGGGCTCCTTGACGAGCACCTTGCCGCTGACTGCTTTCGCTCCGACGATGACGCCCGGTTGGGGCTGCTCGATGACGTCGGTCTCGCAGTCGGCGAGGTCGCTGACGCCAACGTCGCCGGGCCCGGTCGCGTCGACGTCGACGATGTTCGTCACGTCCTCGTCGGGGGCGACGTACGACCCGCTGTAGTTCCAGCGCTCGCTGGGCTCGAGGACGCCGTCTCCGTCGTCTCCGCTCTGAAGCTGCGGGGTGAAGTCGTCGCTGTCGTCCTGCGGGGTTCCCGCGTCGGCCCCGATCAGGATGGTGGTGAAGGCCGCGTCGCCAGTGTTCGCGAGCACGACCTGGATGGAGATCCTCGCCCCGGCCTTGACCCGGTCCGGAGAGCAGGTCTGGGTGAGCTCGATTGCAGCAGCCTGCTGCCGCGAGGCAGCGCCGTGGGCAGTGCTCGCCACCCAGAGGAGCGCGAAGCCGGCGAGCAGGGCAGCCGCGAGCGTCACGCGCGGCGCCGTTCGCTTCTCCGATCTGCTGATGGATCGACTCATCACCGCGAACCCTCCCAGCTCCAGCGGAAATGCACTGAGGAGACATTGGTTTTACAACGTCGGCGCGACTGACGCAACGAAGGATCTTGAGCGCCGTCCGTGAATCTGTATAGGCTCCCGCTTCCCCGGATGAGGATCCCTGGAATTCCAGCTGTCGGCCCGCTCCCGCCCCTGGCGGACATGTGGCGCCGTTCGTTCGTCGAACTGCTCGGCGCGTTCACGCTCGTCTTCGCCGGAGCGGGGACGATCATGTCAGTCGGCCCGCAGGCGGACGCGGGGACGCTCGAGGTCGCGCTGGCGAGCGGTCTCGCGATCGCGGTCATGGTGTCGGCGGTCGGGCACATCTCCGGCGGGCACTTCAACCCGGCGATCACCTTCGGCTTCATGC
Organism: Actinomycetota bacterium; assembly: GCA_046724925.1. Classification (GTDB taxonomy): domain Bacteria; phylum Actinomycetota; class Thermoleophilia; order Gaiellales; family Gaiellaceae; genus JBKOXM01. The sequence goes on from JBKOXM010000127.1 coordinate 4,254, forward strand.
TCACGCGCCGGATCTCGCTGCTGCTCGGATTGGCTTACTGGGTCGCGCAGATGGCCGGCGGGGTGCTCGCGGCGCTGCTCCTCCGGTGGATCTTCCCCGAGGCAACCCGGAACGCGACGAACCTCGGCGCTCCGGCCGTCCGCGGGATCGACATCGGCCCCGCGCTCGTGGTCGAGGCGCTGCTCACGTTCTTCCTCGTCTGGGTCGTGTTCGCGATGACGACCGACCCCCGCAGCACGTACAGCGCAATCGCAGGGCTCGCGATCGGGCTCGTGATCGTGCTCGGCATGCTGATGGGCTACTCGCTCACCGGGGCTGCGATGAACCCGGCACGCGCGTTCGGGCCGGAGCTCGTCTCGAACACGTGGGGCGACTTCTGGATCTGGTACGTCGGCCCGCTGGCAGGCGGCGCGATAGCGGCACTGCTCTACGACGAGCTGTATCTCCGTCCGACCGAGCCGATCGTTCCGGTTGGGCCGCCGGACACGGGCGTCGAAGAGCCCGGCCCCGGGCTCGCCGCCCGCGAGAACTAGTCTCGCCGGCCGACGCTACAATTCGAACCCCCGGCGCATTCGTCTAGTGGCCTAGGACACCGCCCTCTCACGGCGGCGGCACGGGTTCGAATCCCGTATGCGCCTTCCTGAAGCCTCGCGACACCGCGAGGCTTTCGCGTTTTTTGGCTTGAATAGGCGACTTCGGCGGGTTGCTCGTGCTCGTCTCCCCACGGCCGATTACCTCGAGCTCCTCGAGCAGAGCTCCTATGCCGACGACCGGGTCCGGCCCTGAGCGGCAAGAAGTTTGCAATTCCGCTGCTCTTCCACTGAGCTACGGGGGCGCGACCTCCACGGCGATCCATCGCCGGACGCCGAACCAGCGGATGTGCTCGTGCACAAGGTCGACCTCGAGGACGTATGAGCCGGGCTCCACAGGCGCTTCGACGAGCAGCGGCACCACTGCCCGCGCTCCCGGCGGAACGTCGCGCGTGAAGTTCGTCCGGTGGCCCTCGGCGATGAGGACGGTGCCGTTTGCGTCCAGGAGGCGATAGGCACAGCGGATCGTTGGCCCAGCTTCGGCGTCCCACGGCCAGGTCTCGGAGCCGGTGTTCGTCACGCGTATGTGAATCTGGCGGATTTCCCCCGGCGCGAGCCGCGGGTTTTGCTCGAAGGGCTCGATCTCGGCCGCGTACGCTCCGGCGTCCACTGCTCGGAGGCCCCAATGGCGGTCGCTTTCTTGGAGCCGCACGACGGGAAGTTCGCCTAGCGGCTTTCTCGCCGCGTGGTCGGCCGAAAGAGCGGCGCGGGTGGCGTCGGCGTCGGGCCGCGGGACCGGAGCCGACGGCCATTGAGCGTACAGCTCCGGCAGGTAGAAGCGGCGGTTGATCGGGCGACCGCCCGGTGCCTCGAGCCCAGGCTGGAGCGTCTCGTACATCCTCGCCCTCGACTGGCGCGCCGGCACGTCGTGGAGCACGCAGGCCAGGTGGTAGACCGGCTCCTCCGCGTAGTGCGCTGGGCGCGTCGGCGCGGCGCTCGTGTGCAGGACGCCGCTGAAGCGCAGGGTGCCGTCGTTCCGCACGAGCCGGTTCTGGTAGTCCGGCCACCACGGCACCTCCTCCAGCCAGTGCTCCGCGTCCGGGTGAAGCCATCGCCGCGGAAACCACGCTTGCTGGATGTGCCGGTCCGCGACCAGCTCCGGCAGCCGATCGACGAGCGCCGGGCTCGCGACCTCGTCGGCGTCGATCCGAAAGATCCAGTCGCCCCAGCACTGCTCGTGGAGCCACGCAAGGTGCCGCTCGAGGAAAGAGAACTCGACGCGAAGCACACGGTCGGCGACGGTTGCGTACTGCTCCAGGCGCTCTTGGTCGGCCCGCGCGTCGGCCGCGACCACGATCTCGTCAGCGACCTCCCGGAACGGCTCCAGGGCGGCGGCGACGCGGGGGCCGGGATCGCCGGTCAGGCAGCACACCGACAGAGACATCTCGCGAAAGATACGGCCGTGGCGGCGGTCCTCCTACCTCACCCGGCCATCTGCTCTAGACCTCAGACTGTCCAGGCGGCGCTGCCGGCTCCGTACTGAAACCCTGACAGACGTGCTCGCTGGCGCCCGGACGTGCTCGATTCGTGGTGTCTCCCGTGGTGTCACGCCAACATGTTTATGCCGATTTGCAGACGTGTCCGAATCCCGTATGCGCCTCTCGCCCACGCTCGGCTCTGCCGAACCCGCATGAATTAACAACGCTCACGTGCCGAACATGACGTGTGCTCGCGGACGGTGGCGCCACCGGTGGCACTACCGGCGCCTTCCTCGCCCGAGGTCGCCGCGCTCGCTCGGCATTCGGCCAACTTCACGTGAACAAGTTTCGCCGATCTGCCCGTTGGGGAGACCTGGGGAGAAACAGCGAGGAGGAGGTTGCCGGCCTGATGGTGGATCTTCACAAGGTTTCGAAGCAGGTCGCCGATGTGGCCGAGCGCCTTGCCGACGTCGCCGACGCTGCCCGCGGCAAGAGGTCGAGAAAAAGGGGGGCCATGGGGTGGGTGATCTTGCCCCTGGCCGGCGCGATGGCATACGCAGCGGCGAAAAGAGGCTTGAAGGGCCAGGCGCGGGCGAAGGACGCTGCGGGAGAGGCGAGGCGCGCGACGGAGCAGCCGGACTTCGATCTACTCGGACGTGTAAAGGAGGTCGTTGGCGTCACCGAACAGCTCGAGCGCAACAGAGAAGATCGGGCGAAGCGTCGTCGGCGACGTCGTGCGAGCGTCTCAGCGTGACGGCCGCTTGAACCGCGGCTCAAGCTACGAAAGGAGATTGTCATGCCGAACCTGAAAGACGCACAGGAGCTGACCGCCCCGCTCGAGGAGCTCACTCGCAACCTCAAGTCGGAGCTCAGCAACTCGGGAGTCGATTTCGACCAGCTGGTGCAGATCGCGGATGAGATCGCCGAGCAGGCTGACGGGCTCGCCGAGACGTTCGGCTCCATGAACGAGACGCTGATGGAGCGAATCAAGACCGTGTCGTCGGGCTCCTCGTCGTCCCGGAAAGCCTCGGCGCGTAGCTGAGCTATGCGCACCGGACCGCGAGCAAACTCTGCGGCCCCGCCTCGCCTAGCCGTACCACGCCTACCGGGCCGCAGGGGCAGTCCCAACCTGCGTGGGGCCGGTTAACACGGAAGGAGCACGAGATGGCGCAGCAGCGCTCAAACGCACGCCGCGGGTCGACCAAGAGGAAGAGCGGCGGGTCGAGCAAGACGAAGACCGGCGGGTCGAGCAGGTCAGGCGGCTCCGGCTCGGGGGCGCAGCCAACCGAAGGCAAAGTCGACCCTGAGCTGCATGGACGTGAGCCGAGCCACGACCCGGACGTCTTCGTCGACATCAACAAGCTCAGGGTCGATGAGGTCTACGTCGACGTCGAGCAGCTAGAGGCGCATCTGGCGCTACGGGCAAAACTTGCGAATTTGCTACAGGTGGTTGCCGGCGTTCACGTCCATCTCGGCAAGGTGGAGGTCGACATCAAGGGAGTCGAGGCAAACGCGATGTTGAAGGTGCGCCTCGAGAACCTCTACGACATCCTCGACCGTGCGCTGACAACCCTCGACGAGAACCCACAGATCCTGGAGGGTCTCGTCAATACTGTTGATGACACGCTCGGGAGC
>JBKOXM010000154.1:0-2759 GCA_046724925.1 Actinomycetota bacterium
CCTGTACTCCGCCTCGGCATCCATGTAGCCGATCGAGTAGCCGACGATCAGCGACCCCACGCCGGAGACGATCAGCATCATGAAGACCGAGAGCGGATCGACGAGGATCTCCAGCCCGACGCGGAAATCGCCGACGCCCAGCCACGTCCACGCGCTCGAGAGGTGCGACCGCTCCTCGGGGTCCTCCCCAGTGAGGGCGTAGAGGGCGACCAGCGCCGCTGCGAAGGAGACGGCCGTCGACCCGGTTGCCAGGTAGCCGGCCGCGCGCCGCGGAAGGCGCATCCCCGTGACCGTGATCACCAGCGCCGCCGCGAGCGGCGAGGCGAGACAGACCCAGGCAGCCGCAATCAAGACGAGTCCCGTGCGGCCGTGTGAATTGCGCCGACTAGCACGCTCGGGCCGGTGACCATCAGCCGCGGAGCGTCGTCATCTTGTCGACGTCGAGCTCGATGCGTTGGCGGGCCATCGCGACGATCAGGCCGAGCCCTACGACGACCTCGGACGCCGCGACGGCCATGACTGCGAGGGCGAAGATCTGGCCGTCCTCCGAGCCCTGTTGGCGCGCGAAGGCGATCAGCGCGAGGTTCGCGCCGTTGAGCATGATCTCGAGCGAGAGGAGGATGATCAGCGGGCTCCGGCGCACCATCACGCCGAGGCTGCCGATCACGAACAGCAGCGCTGCGACGGCGAGGTACCAGGTGATGTCGGGGCCGTCTATCCGAGCCCTCTCCTCTGCTGCGGCCTGCGTGCGTGGGAGCCGAGAATCACACCGCCCACGGCGGCGACCAGCAGCACGATCGACGTGATCTCGAACGCGAGCAGGTGGTCCGTGAGGAAGAGTCGGCCGATCTCTCCCGGGCCGCCGAAGAAGTAGTCGATCGATGCCTCGTTCGAGAGGCGATCGTCCGCCTTCAGACCGACGGCCACCACGACCTCGACCAGGATCGCGGCCGCGGCCGACACGGCGGCGATCTGCTGCCAACTCGGCCCGCCGGCCCACGGCGCGTCCGCGCGACCGCCGAGGTAGGCGATCACGAACAGGAACATGACCATTACCGCGCCGGCGTAGACCAGCACCTGCGCCGCGGCCACGAACTCGGCCGACAGCATCAGGTACAGAACGGCAAGGGAGCCGAGGTTGCCGATCAGGGCAAGGGCCGAGTAGAACGGGTTCGAGAACGTGACGACCGCGATCCCAGAACCGAGGCAGGCGAACGCGGCGGCGAACCAGACCGCCCAGACCAGGATGTTGCCGGCGTCGATGTCCGCAAGCGCCATCAGGAATGCGTCTTGTAGTAAGGCTCGGGCGTGTCGTAGAGCTCGGGATCGGCGACCGGCACCTTCTTGATCGGCTCCGCGAGCAGCATGTCCTTCGTGTAGATCAGGTCGTCTCGCGAGTACTCCGAGATCTCGTACTCGTTGCCGAGCGTGATCGCGTCGAACGGGCACGCGAGCTCGCAGTAGCCGCAGAAGATGCAGCGACTCAAGTTGATCTCGTAGATGCGCGCGTACCGCTCGCCCGGCGACACGCGGTTCTCTGGCGTGTTCTCCGCGGCGACGACGCGGATGCAGTCCGCGGGGCAGGCCGCCGCGCACAGTGAGCAGCCGACGCACTTCTCGAGCCCGTTGCTGTGTCGCCAGAGGCGGTGCCGGCCGCGGAAGCGCGGGTAGACCGGCCGCTTGTACTCGGGGTACTGCTGGGTGATCGGCTTACGGAAGATCTGCTTGAAGGTGACTCCGAAGCCCCTGATCGTGTCGAACGGCTGCGGACTCACGGCCTAGCCCTTCCCGCCAGGGACTGCCCTCGGGGAAAGCCCCGCGGACAATCCGCAGGATTTTCAGCGGCAATCAGAGCCATACGATCAGGACGGCAGTCAGGACGGCGTTCAGCGTCGCCACCGGCAGGAGCACCTTCCAGCCGAGCCTCATCAGCTGGTCGTAGCGAAGCCGGGGCAGCGTGGCGCGAATCCACATGAAGATGAAGATGAGGACGAGCACCTTGAACACGAACCAGGCGGGGCCGAGCCAGTCGCTCCCCCCGGGCCCGTGCCAGCCACCGAGGAAGAGGGTCGTTGCAAGCGCGGCGAGCATGATCATGTTCACGTACTCGGCCATTTGGAAGAGGCCGAAGCGCATGCCGCTGTATTCGGTGTGGTAACCGGCAACGAGCTCCTGCTCGGCCTCGGGGAGATCGAACGGCGCGCGGTTCGTCTCCGCGACGCCGGCGATCACGAACGTGAGGAAACCGACGAACTGAGGGACGAAGTACCACATCGTCTGGTCCTGGCGATGGACGATGTCGACGAGCGAGAGCGAATGCGCCATCAGTACGACGCCGAGGACCGACAGGGCGAGTGAGACCTCGTACGAGACCAGTTGCGCACAGGTGCGCATCGAGCCGAGCAGCGAGTACTTCGACTCGCTCGCCCAGCCGCCGACGATGAACCCGTAGATGCCGAGTGAGCTCAGCGCGAACAAGAGGATCAAGCCGATCGAGACGTTCAGGACCTGTCCCTCGACCTCGTAGCCGAAGATCTCCCAGCCCTGGCCGAAGGGGATGACCGCGAACGCCGCGAGCGCCGCGGTGGCCGCGACCGCAGGAGCGACGATGTAGGGGAAGCTGATCGCCGCGGCGGGGGCGAACGACTCCTTGCGGATCAGCTTGATCAGATCGGCAATCGGCTGGAGCAGACCGAACGGCCCGGCGCGGTTGGGGCCGTACCGGAGCTGCATCCTGGCCAGGACCTTGCGTTCGACCC
>JBKOXM010000157.1:0-4123 GCA_046724925.1 Actinomycetota bacterium
CTGCAGGAGGATGTTGAAGACGTCGGGATGTGCCTTCTCGATCTCGTCCAGGAGGACGACCGAGTAGGGCTTACGACGCACTGCCTCCGTGAGCTGGCCGCCTTCGTCGTAGCCGATGTAGCCGGGCGGCGAGCCGACGAGCCGGGACACGGAGTGCTTCTCCATGTACTCCGACATGTCGACCTGGATCATGGCTTCCTCGTCACCGAACAGGAACTCGGCGAGCGTCCGCGCCAGCTCGGTCTTTCCGACGCCTGACGGGCCGAGGAAGATGAACGACGCCGTCGGCCGCTTCGGATCCTTGATGCCCGCGCGTCCGCGCCGGATCGACTTCGAGACCGCGACGACGGCCTCCTCCTGGCCGACGTAGCGCTTGTGCAGCTCGGCCTCCATCCGCATCAGCCGCTGCGACTCGGCCTCGGTCAGCTTGAAGACCGGGATGCCGGTCCACATCGAGACGATGTCGGCGATCTCGTCCTCGCCTACCTCGGGCTGCTCCTCGGCCTCGGCGGAGTTGCGCCAGGTCTCCTCGAGCTCCCGCTTCTTCTGCGTCAGCTTGCGCTCCTTGTCGCGCAGCGACGCGGCCTTCTCGAACTCCTGCGCCTCGATCGCGGCTTCCTTGTCGGAGCGAACCTTGTCGATCTCCTCCTCCAGCTCGCGGTACTGGGGCGGCTGCGACATCGTCTTGATCCGGAGCCGCGAAGCGGCCTCGTCGATCAGGTCGATCGCCTTGTCGGGCAGGTGGCGATCCTGGATGTAGCGGTCGGCGAGCACGGCGGCGGCGTCGAGCGCCTCGTCGGTGACCTTGACGCGGTGGTGCGCCTCGTAGCGGTCGCGCAGCCCACGCAGGATCAGGACAGTGTCCTCGGTCGAGGGCTCGTCCACGCGGATCTGCTGGAAGCGCCGCTCGAGCGCAGCGTCGCGCTCGAGATACTTGCGGTACTCGTCGAGCGTCGTGGCGCCGATCGTCTGCATCTCGCCGCGAGCGAGGGCCGGCTTCAAGATCGAGGCGGCGTCGATCGCGCCCTCGGCGGCGCCTGCGCCGACGAGGTTATGGAGCTCGTCGATGAAGAGGATGATGTCGCCGCGCTGCGTGATCTCCTTCATGACCTTCTTCAGGCGCTCCTCGAACTCGCCGCGGTACTTCGAGCCGGCGACAAGCGCTGCGAGGTCGAGCGTGTAGATCTGCTTGCCCTTGAGCAGATCGGGCACGTTGTTGGACGAGATCCGCGCCGCCAGGCCCTCGACGACCGCGGTCTTGCCGACCCCCGGCTCTCCGATCAAGACCGGGTTGTTCTTCTGCCGGCGCGAGAGGATCTGCATCACGCGCTCGATCTCGGTCTGTCGGCCGACGACGGGGTCGAGCTTCCCCTCCGCTGCGAGCTTCGTCAGGTTGCGACCGAACTGGTCGAGCAGCTTCGAGCTCTTTGACTTCTCACCCGGTGCCCCACCCCCGCCCTGCTGGCGGCGTCCGGGGCCCGAGAGCATGCGGATGATCTCGTTGCGGATCTTCTCGGCGTCGGCGTCGAAGTCGAGCAGAATGCGGGCGGCGACGCCCTCGTTCTCGCGCACGAGTCCGAGCAGGATGTGCTCGGTGCCGATGTAGTTGTGGCCGAGGGAGAGCGCCTCGCGCAGCGCGAGCTCGAGCACCTTCTTCGCGCGCGGCGTGAACGGGATCTGGCCGGTGGTGACCTCGTCGCCCTGGCCGACGATGCGGGCGACCTGCGCGCGGACCTCCTCGACGGTGATGTCGAGCGATTCGAGGACGCGCGCGGCGAGGCCTTCCTCTTCGCGCAGGAGCCCGAGCAGGATGTGTTCGGTGCCGATGTAGTTGTGTTTGAGCGCACGGGCCTCGTCCTGCGCCAAGACGACGACTTGCCGGGCCCGTTCTGTGAATCGCTCGAACAACTCCTCTGACTCCTCCGTCCCTTATCGGCCGCTCGACCTCCGAACGAAAGGCCATGTTAGCCAACTGGTCGGAAGCTGCAGAGGGGCCGTTCACACACCTTTTACGGGCTTTGGAGCAGGCGGAACGAACTCGGCCGCGGCGTCGTCTTCTGACAGGCGCGTCAGCGCTTGGCGGGCGTGAGCGCCACAGCGACGTCTTTCAAGAGACTGCGCCCGCCGAGGCCGCCGTCTTGCCTGCGGCGGTAGTCGCGGGCCCGCAAGAGGCGCCCTACGGCTGCCAGCCGCCTGGCCGTTGAAGCCTCGGAGTCATACACGGCGAGTCTCCTTTCGATGAGCTCGGCAAGAGCTCGATACCAAGACTCGGCGCGCGCGAGCTTGGCACGTTCATCTGGATCGTCGGTGACGACGGCCAGCGAGTCGAAGAGGCGCGCCGCGTCGGCGGCCTGATCCCTGCGCTTACGGTAGTAGCTCTCGCCGAATCGTCGTGCCTGACGCCATCCTCCCTCGTCGGGCGCCGGCGCGCCGAGAACGTTCTGGCCGTGCTGCCGATACGAGCCGAGCCGCTCCGAGAGGAACACGACGGTGCCGAGCGAGCGGGCGAGGAGGTAGATCCACTCGTCGTGAAGGATCTGCTGCGCGGGGTCGACGTGCGACCGCGGCCGCAGCTGGGGAGCGGCCATCCCCGTAAGCCCAGCGTCGAAGACCATCGACATGCCCGGCAGCCCTTGCCAGGGGTCCGAGGACAAGGGCGGCGCGGCGTAGGTCGAGTCGATCCGAGGAAAGCGCTCGCCGGTCGGCGTCCCGTCGTCCAGCACGACCTCGTTGGCGTGCACGACGAGCAGGGCGGAGGCGGCGCTTAGCTCGTCTGTGCACCGTTCGAGCTTCTCGGGACGCCACAGATCGTCCTGATCGCAGAAGGCGATGACATCGCCCTTGCAGAGCGCCGCCGCCTGGAGGAAGTTGTCACCGGCGCCGAGGCGCCTCTCGTTCACCTGCACACGAACGAGGAAGGAACTTGCGCTCGCGAACCGTTCGAGGATTGCGGTTGTCCGGTCGGTCGAGGCGTCGTCACAGACGACGAGCTCGGCTGGTTGGCGCGTCTGGGCGGCGATGGTCTCGAGCTGCTCCCGGAGGAAGCGCTCCCCGTTGCGCGTGGCCATCGCCACGGAGATCGCCGTCATCGTCTGCGTGCCGCCTCCACACAGAGGGCCTCGAAGCGATCGACCACGGCGTCGACGCCGAACCGGGCTACCCGCTCCCGGGCCGTTCCGACGATCGATTCCCGGAGCGCGGGGTCGTCGGCAAGCCGTCGGATCGCGTCGGCGAGCTCGACTGGATCGTTTGACGCGGGTACGAGGCCGGCACCGCCCTCGAGCAGCTCGTCGCCCCCGGCGGAGGGCGGGGCGATGCAAGCGACGCCGCAGGCCATCGCCTCGAGCAGGCTGTTCGGCATTCCTTCGCGGAGCGAAGGTAGGACGAAGGCGTCCGCGGCCCAGAGATACGGCCGGGGATCGCGCGCCACGCCGCAGAACCGAACGACCTCGCCAAGCCCGTCGGCGGCGACCTGGGCGCGCAGGTCGTCCTCGGTGTCGTCAGGAGCCCCTCTTCCGCCACCGACGAGGAGTAGGCGAAGGGCGCGGCCCTCGCCGTAGAGGATCTTCACGGCATCGACGAGCTGGTCGACGGCTTTCCTCCTCTCGAGATGGCCGACGTAGGCGATCACGAACTCTCCGTCGACGCGGTGACGGCTGCGCGCGTCCTTGCGCTCGGCCGGGGTGGGCGGCCGGAACTCATCGAGGTCGACTGGAACCGGAACGATCGAAACACGGGCATCGAGGCCATGGCCTGTGAGCTCCCCGGCCATCGATTGGCTCAAGACGACATGCGTGCAGCGGTGAAGCGCCGCCCGCCGCAGCCGAACGAGCGCGCGACGTGCCACCGACCCGCGCGGCGTGAGCGCAGCGTCGATCTCGCCGCGGATGGCCCAGATCACGATTCCGCGCCCGAGCAAGCCGGCGCAACCCATCGCAAGGGCCGAGTCCGGCCACATCAGCGAGCTGGCGACCGAGACGCGAGAGCGGCGCGACGCGAGCCACAATGCAAGCGCCAACAGCGCGTGCCGCTCGTTGAGCGCACCTCGCCCGGGAAGTCCGATCCGCCGAAGCCGAACGCCGCCGACAACGTCCCGTTGCGGCCAGTCCCGCCGTCGCCTTCT
>JBKOXM010000104.1:0-9591 GCA_046724925.1 Actinomycetota bacterium
GTCGGGACCGATCCCGTCGACCTCTTCGATCTCCTCCTGGCTCGCGCCCAGCAACCGGTCGACATTCTCAAAATGGCGAGCGAGATTCTGGGCGGTCACCCATCCGACGTCGGGGATATTGAGGCCGAAGAGGACGCGCGCGAAGGCGATTTGTTTCGAGGCCTGGATGGACTCGATCGCGTTCGTCGCCGAGATCTCCGCGTAGCCGTCGAGCTCGAGCAACTGCTCCTTCGTCAGCTTGTAGAGGTCGGGCAGCGAGCGCACGAGGCCGAGATCCCAGAGCCGCCGCACGGACTGCTCCCCGACGCCCTCGATGTCGGCCGCAGCCTGGACCCAGTTGATCAGTGACTCTAGACCTCGCGAAGGGCAAGCGCGGTTGGGGCAGCGATGCATCGCCTCGCCCTCGGGCTTCACGACGTCGGCACCGCAGAGGGGGCATTTCTTGGGCATCCTGAACGCCTTCGTGCCAGGGTGGTGAGACCCGGCCGGGCCGACGATTTGTGGGATCACGTCACCAGCGCGCTGGACGATCACGACGTCGCCCTCGCGGATGTCCTTACGGTTGATGTCCTCCTGGTTGTGCAGGGTTGCCCGCGAGACGGTGACGCCGCCGACCTCGACCGGCTCCAGCATCGCCCAGGGGTTGAGCGCGCCGGTCCGGCCGACGCGAATCGCGATCGTGAGCAGCTTCGTCTGTGCCGTCATCGGCGCCCATTTGTAGGCGCGCGCCCAGCGAGGGCGCTCGTGCAACGATCCGAGCCTCTCCTGCTGAGCGAGCGAGTCGACCTTGATCACGATTCCGTCGATCTCGTAGTCCAGCTCGATCCGCTTCTTCTCCCACTCGCGGATCGCCGTCGCGACGGACTCGACGCTCTCGTGACGTTCCGCGAAGGGGTTCGTGCGGAAGCCGCGTTCTCGCAGCCACTGGAGCGCCTCCCAGTGGCCGTCCGTCGGGAACTCGTCGCCGCGGCGGCCGAAACCGTGAACCCAGATCGAGAGCGGCCGCTCCGCCGTGATCCCGGGGTCCTTCTGCCGGAGTGACCCCGCCGCCGCGTTGCGCGGATTGGGCGCTGCGCGCTTTCCCTGCGCGACCTGATCCTCGGTGAAGCGCTGGAAGCCCGAGAGCGGCATGTACACCTCCCCGCGCACCTCGAGTCTCGACGGCGGCTGCTCGCCGTCCGGGACCTGCATCCTGAGCGGGATCGCCTTGATCGTCTTCAGATTCGGCGTGACGTCTTCGCCGCGCCTTCCGTCGCCGCGCGTAGCTCCGCGCACGAACGCACCGTCCTCGTAGAGCAGGTTGATCGAGAGCCCGTCGATCTTGGGCTCGGTCACGTATGAGACCTCGCTCGTCCCGAGCCGTTTGCAGACGTCTTCGTGCCACTTTTCGAGGGCCTCATCCGTCGTGACCTTTTCCAGCGACCCCAGCGGCGTCGGGTGCTCGACCTTCTCGAACCGCTCGGAAGGCGGCGCGCCGACGCGCTGTGTGGGCGAGTCGGCCGATCTCAGCTCCGGATTCTCGGCCTCCAAGCGAAGCAGCTCGTCGAACATGCGGTCGTACTCGGCGTCGCTCAGCTCCGGATCGTCAAGGACGTGATAGCGGTAGTTGTGGTACTCGAGCAGGTCCCGCAGCTCCGCCACCCGTTCTGCAGGCATAGCCCCCGCCCCGGATTTGCTCTTTGTCGGCTTGGATCGGCTAGCCATTCTGTAACTAACGGCAGGTCGAGGGATCCGGCGGAAAGTGCGTCGCGGAAGCGCGTCGCACTTTCGGCCGCGGCTTAGAGGACCCCAAGGAGCTCCTCCGGCGTGTCGACGATTGCATCAGGTTCCTCGGCGGCGAGCCGCTGGCGATCGTGGATGTTCCCCCACGTCACGGCGATCGCGTCCACGCCTGCGGCCTTTGCGGACTGGATGTCGTACGGCGAATCGCCGACGTACACCGCGTCGGACGCCTCGCTCTCGAGCAGCTCGAGCGCGCTCAGGATGCCGTCAGGATGCGGCTTCCCGCGCGCGATGTCATCGGTGGCGACGATCGCATCGAAGAGGTGTTCGAGAGGCAGCACGTCGAAGGCGAGCGCGACGGTCGCGCGCCGCTTCGCCGTGACGACTCCCAGTTTTCGCCCCTCGGCGTGTAGCTGCTCGAGCGCGTCGACGATCCCCGCGCAGGGCTGTAGATCGGCGTGGAGCGGCTCGTTGTGCTCGCGATAGGTGCTGATGAGCTCCTCGACGCGCTGGGGATCGAACTCGCGCATCTGTTCGTCCAGCGGCGCTCGTCCGACCGCCGCGAGCAGGCGTTCGTCCGAGATCTCCCGCTCGAGCACGGTGCGCGTCGCGTAGCGCATCGAGGCAAGGATCATCTCGCCGGAGTCGATGAGAGTGCCGTCGAGGTCGAAGAGAACAGTGGTGTAACGCACGTCACCGATCGTATCGGGGGCCACCGAGCCCACACCGGCCCTGTCCATCACAGACAGGCGCCTAGGTGCCCCACCCCCTCCCCGCCGCAATCCTAACGCTGAAAATCGCGCGAACCGGTCACCGCTTTGTGCCGGCTTCGTGCCGAATCCACCGACTGCGCCGCGTCGTAGACCCGTTCGGCGCTCAGTATTCGACCCGCTCGAGATAGAGCCCCTGAGGGGGCGCCGTCGTCCCGGCCTGCGCGCGCGGCCGGCCTCCGAGCAACTCCGCAACCTCCTCCGGCCTGCGCTCGAGCATGGTGCCGACCAGAGTCCGCACCATATGGCGGAGGAAGCTGTCGGCGGTGATCTCGAACTCCAGCGCGTCGCCCCGTCGATGCCAGGCCGCCGCGACGACGGTGCGTCGGAAGATCTCGTGCTGCGTCTCCGTCGGGGTGAATGCGCGGAAGTCGTGCTCGCCAAGGAGGAGATCGGCGCTGTCGGCGAGCACTTCCTCCTCCACGGGGTGAGGAAACCACCAGCTCCGCTTCTGCTCGAACGGTGACGGAGAGCGTCGGCGCCAGATCCGGTAGCGGTAGCTGCGCGAGCGCGCAGAGTGACGTGCGTGGAACGCCGGCTCCGCCTCCTCGGCCGCGGTGACCGCGACGTCGTCGGGAAGCGCGACGTTCAGCGCTTCGATGGTCCGCTCCAGAGGAGGCCCACCATCGACCTCGGCGCTCGCGACGTTTCCGAGCGCGTGGACTCCGGTATCGGTCCGGCCCGCGACCGCCAACCCGCTCCAAGAGGGAAACGTCGCCGACAGGGCGTCGCGAACGACCGCTTCGACGGTTCGCAGGCCAGGCTGCGCGGCCCAGCCCCGGAAGCCCGCGCCGTCGTATTCGAGAGTCAGTTTCAGCCGCATGGGCGGTCAAGCCTAGGCCGCCCGTGCTGTCCCGTCCTGCGCCAGCCGCATAGTTCCCCGCGTGGCGGAACCGCGCGCCGAATCGGTCGTCCGCCGCGCGATGCCGGTGTACGTCGCGCTCCTCTTCGCGATCCTGACCGTGTTCGGGCTCCTGCTGCTGGTCGAGCTGAGGCACGTCCTCTTCCTCATCTTCGTCAGCGTCCTGTTCGCTGCGGCGCTCTCGGGCCCGACGGCGAGGCTCGAGGCGCTGCGCATCCCGCGTGCGCTCGCGGCGATCCTCATCTACGTGGGCGTGCTTGCCGTCGTGATCGGGCTGGGGTGGCTCGTCCTGCCGCCGCTGTTCGAGCAGGTGGCTGCATTCGCGGACGAGGCGCCCGGCTACGTCGACCGCTACGAGGGCCTTCGGGAGAGCTACGAGGATCTACGCGAGCACTACCCCGCGCTTGCCCCGTTCGACCGTCAGGTGGCGCGCTTCGGTGAGGCGATCCTGAACCGCGCCGGAGACCGCGTCGTGGAGCTTCCGGCGGCGCTCTTCGGGATCTTCCTCGACATGCTCGCGATCTTCTTCATCTCGCTGCTGCTGTTGACGAATCGAGAGCGAATCGTCGGATTCATCCTCACCGTCACTCATCCGACCGACCGCGAGCAGGTCGCGGACGTGATCGAAAAGATCTGGAGCCGCGTCGGCTTCTACCTGCGGGCGAAGGTAATCGAGATGGCGATCATCGGCGCGATCACCTACATCGCGCTGCGGGTGATCGGCGTTCCCTTCGCGGTACCCCTCGCACTCGTGGTCGCGCTTGGAGAAGCGATCCCGCGCGCCGGCCCATGGCTCGCACGCATTCCGCTGCTCGCGGTCGCGGGCCTGCAAGGCTGGAAGACCTTTCTGCTCACCTTCGCGGCCTCGGTGGTGATCGAGAACCTGAAGGGATTCGTGATTGCGCCCGTCGTGGAGGGCCACCAGCTCGAGATCCACCCGCTGCTTGTCTTCATCGCGGTGCTTGCCGGCGCCTCGCTCGGCGGCTTCGCAGGTGCGTTCATCGCCGTGCCGTTCGCGGCGATGCTGGAGGTCCTATTCGACGAGGTGGTGCTTCCGTGGCGAAAACGCCAGATGGCTGCCTCGGCCGAGGAGCCTCCACACCCGCCGCCGGTTGAAGGCGAAGCCGAGCCGGCTTAGCCGGCGGCCAGCTAGGGCACGTAGTCGACGAGCTCGAGATAGACCCGTCGGCGACGCTTGCGCTGCCGACCCTCAGGGCGCGGTCGCGCACGGGATCTGCACCGCTTCGCGCGATCCCGGGACGCGTAGCGTGTGCGTCCGTCTGAAATGACCGGTCGACCCGTTCGAACAGCCTAGGGCACGTAGTCGACGAGCTCGAGATACACCATCTGAGCCGCGTCACCCTGGCGCGGGCCGAGCTTCACGATCCGCGCGTAGCCCCCTGGCCGGTCGGCGAAACGCGGGCCGACGTCCGAGAAGAGCTTGTGGACGACGTCCTGCGAGCGCAGGAATGCCAGCGCCTGTCGGCGCGCGTGCAAGTCGCCACGGCGGCCGAGCGTGATCATCTGCTCGGCCACCGGCTTGACCGCCTTGGCCTTTGCCTCGGTCGTCTTGATTCGACCGTGCTCGATCAGTGCTCCGGCGAGGTTCGAATACAGCGCCTTGCGATGGGCGGAGTCCCTGCCGAGCTTCTTGCCGGAGCGCTGGTGTCGCATGAGACGAAGGCCCTCGCGATCAGCCGACCAGCTCGTCGCCGCGCAGATTGAGCCCGTGCGCCGCGAGTGTCTCCTTGACCTCTTCGATCGACTTGCGCCCGAAGTTCGGGATGTTGGCGAGCTCGTTCTCGGTCTTCGTGACGAGATCGCCGATCGTCTCGATGCCCACCCGCTTGAGGCAGTTGTAGGAACGGACGCCGAGCTCGAGCTCCTCGATCGGGAAGTTCTCCATTCCGTGCGCGAGCGACGGCTCCGCGGCGGCGCCCTCGGCGGCGGCGGCCTCGCCGAAGCCCTCGATCCGCTCGAGATCGGTGAAGATCGCGAGCTGCTTGATCAGGATCTCGGCTGCCTGCCCGATCGCATCCTTGGGGTTGAGCGAGCCGTCGGTCGTGACGTCCAGCCGCAGCTTGTCGTAGTCGGTGCGCTGGCCGACACGGGCGGCCTCCACGTCATAGGCGACGCGGCGAACCGGTGAGAAGATCGAGTCGATCGGAATCACGCCGATCGTGTGCTCGGGCCCACGGTTCAGCTCCGCGGGGACGTACCCGCGACCGCGACCGATCGTGAGCGTCAGCTCGAGACGCCCGCGGTCGGCGAGGTTGGCGATCTCGAGGTCCGGGTTGAGAATCTCGAGCTCTGCCGGCGCCTCGATGTCGCCCGCCGTGACCGCTCCCGGGCCCTTCTTCGAGAGCCGAACCTCGATCTCCGGTGACTCCCCGTGGAGCACGCAGATCAGGTTCTTGAGGTTGAGGATGATGTCGGTGACGTCCTCGCGGACGCCGGGCAGCGTCGTGAACTCGTGCGCGACGCCCTCGAGCTTCACCGACGTCACAGCGGCGCCCTCGAGCGACGAGAGGAGCACACGGCGCAGCGAGTTGCCGAACGTGTACCCGAAGCCGCGATCGAGCGGCTCGATCACGAAGATGCCGCGGTCCTCGTCGATCTCCTCGTGGACGATCTTCGGGACCTGGAACTCCATCAAGCTGGTTCGTGTAGCCATAACTTCCCTTCTAGGACTGCGCGTTGTGGATCCTTAGACGCGTAGCGTTTCCTTTCGTTCTTAGCCCGCAGCCGCAGCTGCGAACTCACTACTTGCTGTAGAGCTCGACGATCAGCGATTCCTGCACGGGCGTGTCGATCTCTTCACGCTCCGGGAACTTGAGGACCTTTCCGGTCAAGTTGTCGTGGTCGGCCTGGAGCCAAGGGGAAACCGAGGCAGTCAGGTCGGTGGCATCCCTGACCACCTGCTCGGCCGAAGAACCGGGCGCGAGGGTGACGACGTCGTCCGGGCGCACCTGGTAGCTCGGAATGTTCACGCGGCGGCCGTTGACGTGGAAGTGTCCATGGCGAACGAGCTGCCGCGCTTGCGCCCGCGAGGACGCGAAGCCGAGTCGGTAGACGACGTTGTCGAGGCGCGTCTCGAGCAGCCGCAGCAGCGTCTCGCCGGTGATCCCGGAGGCCTTCGCCGCCTTCTTGTAGTAGTTGCGGAATTGCTTTTCGAGCAGTCCGTAGTACCGGCGCGCCTTCTGTTTCTCGCGCAGCTGGATCAGATACTCGGACTGCTTGATGCGGCCACGGCCATGTTCCCCCGGCGGATAGGAACGACGCTCGATCGCGCACTTCTCCGTCAGGCAGCGCTCGCCCTTGAGGAAGAGCTTCATGCCCTCCCGGCGACACACGCGGCACTTGGGACCGAGATCGCGCGCCATCCCTAGACCCTTCTCCGTTTTCTTTGCCGCACACCGTTATGCGCCTGCGGCGTAACGTCCTTGACGCCGAGGATTTCGAGCCCAGCAGCCTGGAGCGAGCGGATCGCCGTCTCGCGCCCGGAGCCCGGCCCCTTGACGAACACTTCGACCTTCTGGAGACCGTGCTCCATCCCCTTGCGAGCACACGAGTCCGCAGTCACCTGGGCAGCGAACGGCGTCGACTTGCGCGAGCCCTTGAAGCCGGCCGAGCCGGCGGACTCCCACGCGATGACGTTCCCCTCGCCGTCCGTCAGCGAGACGATCGTGTTGTTGAACGACGTCTTGATGTGCGCCTGGCCGATCGCGATGTTTTTCCGGACACGGCGGCGCGTGCGACCTCTGGTCGCCGGTCTGCGCGGAGGGGCCATCAGCGTCCCTTCCTGTGCTGTTGTCTTGCTGGGAAGGGCACTAGGTCTTGGTCGGAGCCTTCTTGCCGCGGCCGACGGTCTTCTTGGGGCCCTTGCGCGTGCGGCCGTTCGTCTTCGTGCGCTGGCCGTTCACCGGCAGGCCGCGGCGATGGCGGATTCCGCGATACGCGCCGATCTCCCCGAGGCGCTTGATCGCCTGCTGGCGGTCGCGTCGGAGCTCGCCCTCGACCTGCAGATTCTCGTCGATGAACGTCCTGAGCTTCGTCACCTCTGCATCCGTCAGGTCCTTGACCTTGGTATCGGGCGAGACGCCGACGGTCTCGGCGATCTTGCGCGCCGTCGGCTGACCGATGCCGAAGATGTACGAAAGACCGACTTCCAGTCGCTTCTGATTCGGAAGGTTGACGCCTGCGATACGTGCCAACTGAGCTCCTTCGTTACCCCTGCCGCTGCTTGTGCCGCGGGTTGGTGCAGATGACCATGGTGCGCCCATGCCGCTTGATCACGCGGCAGCGCTCGCACATGGGCTTGACTGACGGACGGACTTTCATAGCTATGCGTTCAACGGTGTCGGAAGGTGATTCGGCCTCGGGTCAGGTCGTACGGTGAGAGCTCAACCTTGACCTTGTCACCCGGAAGAATCCGGATGTAGTTCTTGCGCATCTTCCCGGAGATCGTGGCGAGCACACTGTGACCGCCATCGAGTTGCACCCGGAACATCGTGCTCGGAAGCGCCTCGACAACCTCCCCCTCAGCCTCGATTTTCTCCTCTTTCTGGGCCATTCCCTTCACACAAACCGCGCTCGTGGAGCGCGGCAGATGAACATGACAAGACACGGCTTGCGCCGCGGGTGTCTATCGTAGCAAAGAGGCTGCAACCGGCGTTAGAACGCGGGGCCCGGCGTCCGTGACAGCCACAGTGTGCTCGTAGTGAGCCGCGAGCGAGCCGTCGGCGGTCCGGACCGACCAGCGGTCGTCGTCGACCGTGATCTCGGAGCCTCCGGCGGTGATCATCGGCTCGATCGCGAGCGTCATCCCATCCGCCAGCCGCGGGCCACGCCCTGGCTCGCCGAAGTTGGGTATCTGGGGGTCCTCGTGCATGGATCGGCCAACGCCGTGGCCGACGAGGCTGCGGACGACTGTGAAGCCAGCATCCTCAACGGCACGCTGGATGGCGTGCGAGACGTCCGACAACCGGTTCTCGACGCGGCACTGCTCGACCCCCGCTTCCAGCGCGGCCTGACCGACTTCGAGCAAACGCTCCGCCTCGGGAGTGACCTCACCGACCGCGAACGTGTAGGCCGAGTCGGCGACGAACCCTTCCAGCGTCACGCCCACGTCGATCGAGAGCAGATCGCCTTCGTCGAGGGTGTACGGACCCGGGATGCCGTGGACGATCATGTCGTTCGGCGACGCGCAGATCGATGCGGGATAGCCGCGGTACCCCTTGAACGTGGGGATGCCTCCCTGTGAGTGGATGTACTCATCCGCGGCGCGGTCGAGCTCGGCCGTCGTGACTCCTGGACGAATCTGCTCGCCGATGAGCGCGAGCGTGTCCACGACCACGCGGCCGGCGGCCGCCATCTGCTCGATTTCCGTGGGGGATTTCCGAATGATCAACGGCGAACAGCCACCTGCTCGAGCGCGTCCTGGATCTCGGCGAAGACCTCCTCGATCGACCGGTCCGCGTGGATTCCCACGACGTTGTTCGCAGTGGCTCGGTAGTGCTCTACGAGTGGAGCCGTCTCTGCATCGTAGAGGTCGAGCCGACGCTGCATTGCCTCGGGCGTGTCGTCGATCCGGCGTTCCTCGGCGGCGCGCTTGCGCACGCGCTCGACGAGCGTCGACTTGTCGGGGACTTGGAACTCGAAGACGATGTCGAGCTCGCGGCCGATCTCACGCAACATCGCGTCGAGCGCCTCTGCCTGGGCCATCGTGCGCGGGAAGCCGTCGAAAACGAAGCCCTCGCGGGCATCCTCGCGGGAAAGCCGGTCGCGGATCAGCTCGATCATCAGATCGTCGGGCACCAGCCCTCCCGATTCGTAGATCGGCCGCACGCGTTCACCGAGCGGCGTTCCCTCCGCCATGGCCGTCCGGAGCATGTCGCCGGTGGCGATGTGCGGGATCCCGTACTCCGCGGAGATCCGTGCTGCCTGTGTGCCCTTTCCTGAGCCCTGCGGGCCGAGTAACAGGATGTTCACGGCGTGGCCGCCGGGGCTACTTGAGGAATCCCTCGTAGCTCCGCATCATCATCTGCGACTCCATCTGACGCATCGTGTCGAGCGCCACACCGACGGCGATCAGCACGGAGGTGCCGCCCAGCGCACCGGCAGTCGCCTGCGAGAAGCCGAAGTACCGGATGAAGAGCGCAGGGGCGATGGCGACCAGTGCGAGGTAGATCGAGCCGGGCAGCGTGAGGCGCGTGAGCACGCGGTCGAGGTACTGCG
>JBKOXM010000119.1:0-4370 GCA_046724925.1 Actinomycetota bacterium
CCGTCGCAGATCCACGCCATGGAGGAGCGAGAGCCGCCGATCTACATGGTCTCGATCGGCCGCTGCTACCGGCGCGACGCGATCGACGCAACGCACTTCCCAGTCTTCCACCAGTTCGAGGGCCTCGCCGTCGACCACCACATCACGCTCGCCGACTTGAAGGGGACGCTTCTGCACGTGATGCGCGCGCTCTACGGCGCAGACCGGCAGGTTCGCTTCCGCACGCACTACTTCCCGTTCACCGAGCCCTCGATCGAGCCCGACGTGCTGTGTGGGATCTGCGGCGGCGACGGCTGCCGAACGTGCAAGTACTCCGGCTGGCTCGAGATGGGCGGCGCGGGCATGGTCGACCCGCGGGTCTTCGAGAACGTCGGGCTCGACCCGAACGAGTGGTCGGGCTTCGCCTTCGGCTGCGGGATCGAGCGCGTCGCCCAGTTGAAGTACGACTTCCCGGACATCCGCCCGCTCTGGGAGGGCGACCTTCGGGTGCTGAGGCAATTCTGATGAGAGTCCCGATCAGCTGGCTCCGCGACTACGTGCCCATCGAAATGCCGCTCGAGGAGCTGGCGACGAGGCTCTCGATCTCGACCGCCGAGATCGAGGGCATCGAACGTCGCGGCGTGCCCGACGAGAACGGCAACCTCGGGCTGTTCCGCGTCGGCAAGGTGCTCGAGGCCGAGAAGCACCCGAACGCGGACCGGCTCCAGCTGTGCCGTGTGGATGTGGGGGAGGGCGAGCCTCGCCAGATCGTCTGCGGCGCCTGGAACTTCGGCGCCGGCGCGACCGTCGCAGTGGCGCTCCCCGGCGCCACGCTCCCTAGCGGTCTCCAGCTCGAGCAGCGCAAGGTCCGCGGCGAGCTCTCGGACGGGATGATCCTCGCCGAGGACGAGATCGACCTCGGCACCGACCACTCGGGGATCATGCTGCTTCCGGAGACCGAGCCCGGCACCCCGCTCGGCGACGTGCTGCCGCTCGTCGAGGAGATCCTGCTCGTCGAGTCGACGGGCAATCGGCCCGACCTGCTCTCGGTCTACGGGATCGCGCGCGAGGTCACCGCCCTGTACGACCTCGAGCTCGCGCCGCCGCCCGGCATCGATCCCGAACCGGCAGGCGACGAGCCGGTCGACGTCACGGTCGAAGATCTCGAAGGTTGTCCGCGCTACATCGGCCGGCTCTTCCGCAACGTTCAGGTCAGCCAGTCACCGGTCTGGCTGAAGTCGCGGCTCCTCGCGGCGGGGATGCGGCCGATCTCGAACGTCGTCGACGCGACGAACTACGTGATGCTCGCATTGGGGAACCCCCTGCATGCGTTCGACCTGAAGACGCTCGCGGGCGGAAAGATCGTCGTCCGACGCGCTCGCCCGGGAGAGACGCTCAAGACTCTCGACGGCATCGACCGCAAGCTCGAGGAGAGCGATCTCGTGATCGCCGACGCCGACCGCGCGGTCGCGATCGCAGGGATCATGGGCGGCGAGGAGACCGAGATCGGCGAAGCGACGACCGACGTGCTCCTCGAGGCCGCGAACTTCGAGCCGACGGGTATCTACCGCACGTCGGAGCGACTGCGGCTCCGCACCGAAGGCTCCAACCGGTGGGAGAAGGGCGTCGACCCGTACCTGGCCGACCAGGCCGCGAAGCTCGCGACACAGCTGATTGTCGAGGCGGCCGGCGCCGAGTGGGTCGGCCACATCGACGTCCAGGGCGATCTGCCGGAGCGGCCGGTGATCTCGTACCGCCCGGAGCGCGCCGACGAGCTCGTCGGCCTGCCGACCCCGGTCGACGAGCAGATGCGCTGGCTCGGGCGCCTCGAGTTCGAGACCCGGAACGGCGAGATCGTCGTGCCCACCTTCCGCGCCCGCGACGTGACACGGGAGGTCGACGTCGTCGAGGAGGTCGCTCGGCCGCGGCTCGACGAGGTCCCGTTCACGCTCCCGACGCGGCAGGCCATGTTCGGCGCCCTGACGCCCATCCAGAGGCTCAGGCGCCGCGTCGAGAACACGCTCGCCGGGCTCGGCCTCGCCGAGACGTACACGCCCTCGCTGCGCTCCGACGACCCGGACCCGCACGCGTGGAAGCTCGCCGAGCCGATCTCGGTCGAGCTCTCGATCCTCCGCACGCGCCTCGTCCCGAGCCTCGTGGACGCGGCACGGCGCAACGTCGAGCTCGGCGCCGAGGAGATCGCGCTGTTCGAGGTGGCCCGGATCTACCTCCCCGACGGGGAGCTCCCCGACGAGCGCACACATGTCGGCGGGATCGTCGAGGGCGGCTGGGATCGGGCGAAGGGGATCGTCGAGGCGCTCTACGCCGCGCTCAAGGCCGAGGCGGTCTTCGAGCGCACGACCGACGACGTGCTACATCCCGGCAAGGCGGCTTCGGTCGGCGCGGGTGTCGTCGGCGAGCTCCACCCTTCGGTGCTCGACGGCGTCTGGGGCGTCTTCGAGCTCGACCTCGGCCGGCTGCTCGAGGCGGCTCGGGACGACGTGCGCTATTCGGACGTGATCACGTATCCCGCCGTGCGGCAGGACCTCGCGTTCTCGGTGCAGGAGCAGGTCGCCGCGGGCGACCTCGTGGCGGCAGCTCACGAGGCGGCCGGGCCGGCGCTCCGCGAGATGCGAGTGTTCGACGTCTACCGAGGGGACCAGGTCGGCGAGGGCCGCAAGTCGATCGCGTTCTCCGTCAGCTTCCAGTCGAGCGAGCGCACGCTCTCCGACGAGGATGCGGCCGCGCTGCGCGAGAAGATCGTCAACGCCCTGGCTGAACGCTTCGGCGCGGAGCTCAGAGCGTAGTCGGCGCCAGCCGCTCGGCGAGCGCGACCATCACCTTGCGCTGGATCTCCGGCGACTCGTCGAGGAGACGCCTGAAGCTCCGCTCCGTGATGACGAGCGCGCGCACCGGTGAGGTCGCGGTGACGGTCGCGGTCCGCGGCGCGTGGTGAACGAGCGCGATCTCGCCGAAGAAGTCGCCGCCCTCGAGCGAGTTCACCTTGCGGCCGTCCCGGACGACGTCGGCAGTGCCCTCGATGAGCACGAAGAACTCGCGGCCGGGCGCGCCCTGACGAGTCAGCTCCTTGCCTTCCTTGAGGTCGATCTCGTCCGCGATGCCGCTGATCATCGCCAGCTCGCCCTTCGAGCAGTTGGCGAACAGCGGCGCGCGCCGCAGAAGCTCGGTTTTCGCGTCTTTCCGAAGCCGCACGGGATGAGTCTAAAACGATCGAATGGGTAGAACGAAGTTGGTAGAAAGGAGGGACAATGTTGCGAGCGCTACTTGCAGCGACATTCCTCGGTGCGCTGATGCTCGCCGTGCCTGCAAGCGGGAGTCCTGGTCTCCCAGAGCTGACGGCTAAGGTCACGGCGCGGTCGATCTCGCTGACCGACGCAGTCGGCCAACGGGTCACCCGTCTCGCGCCGAACTACTACCGGTTCGTGGTCAAGGACCTGACGACGGGGCAGAACTTCCACCTCATCGGTCCGTCCGTGGACAAGCGCACGAAGGTTTCCACGAAGGTGACGAGGATCTGGACGGTCTATCTCATGCCCGGCACGTACACGTATCGCTCCGACAGGCGAGCAACCATGAGCCGTACCTTCACCGTCCGGCCGGGCCCGCCGCCTGCGTAAAACCGATTCGCTGATTGCGTCGTAAGGATGGAAGGGTCATGTACCGAACGCTGCTCATAGGCGCGCTCGTCGCCGTTGCTGTCTCGATTCCGACGGCCGCCACCGGCCGCTCCCAGGCGCCCAATGTCACGCTCACCGGCGTCGTCGGGCCCGGTTTCACCATCTCGCTGAGAAATGCGGACGGCACGAGCGTGAGGCATCTCGATCCAGGGTCGTACGACATCGCGATCGACGACCGGGGGATCGAGCACAACTTCCACCTCTCAGGCCCCGGCGTCGACAAGTTCACCGAGATAGAAACGATCGGCACCACGACGTGGACGGTCACGTTCACGGACGGCACCTACCAGTACCGGTGTGACCCGCACGCCACACAGATGAGGGGCAGCTTCACCGTTGGGAACGTTCCTCCGCCACCTCCGCCACCTCCGCCGCCGGGCAGACTCAGCGGCAAGGTGACCTCGAAGGCGATCACGCTGAACACGGCGTCGGGATCGCGCGTGAGGTCGGTGGTCGCGAAGACCTACAGGCTGACCGTGAGCGACTCGTCGAACAAGCAGAACTTCCACCTCACCGGTCCGGGCGTGAACAAGAAGACGAGTGTGAGAGGCAAGACGAGGACGACCTGGACGGTCAGGCTTCGGCCCGGGAAGTACACGTACCGCTCGGATACGAACCGGCGCCTGAAGCGCACGTTCACCGTCACCGCGGCGCCGGCCTAGCCTCCGTTCAGCTCTGCAGACGACGGGCCGG
>JBKOXM010000126.1:0-8253 GCA_046724925.1 Actinomycetota bacterium
GATGTCCGTCGAGCCGACGGTGATCGTGTCTCCGTCGTCGAGCTTCGCGCGCTTGACGCGGCGGCCGTTGACCTCGATCCCGTTGGTCGAGTCCAAATCGATGATCCAATAGGCGGTTCCTTCCTGGCGGAGCTCCGCATGCCGGCGCGACACGTTCGGATCCGCGACCTGCACGTCGCACTCCTTCGACCGGCCGAGCACCAGGCGGCGCTTGCGCACGTCGTGTCGCTTCCCGTCCGCGCGGAGCGAGACCAGTTCGCGCTCGACGCCCAGGTCGGCCGGCGAGGCAGCCTCGGTCGGAAGCGGCTCTGCGGGCTTGTAGATCATCGTCGCTCCCGCCTCCAACTCGGGCTCAGGCGTGCCCTCCGGAGCCGGCTTGCGCCGTTCGGGCTGCACCATCCTCGTCGCGATCCCGAACTCGCCGACCGCGAGATCCTCGTCGGTGTGCAGGATCACCTTGGGGCGCGAGAGCAAGGCGTATTCCTCGCGCCGAGCATGCTCGGCGAGGTAGTCCTGAAGCTCCCCGACGAGCGACTCTTCGTAGCCGTCGAACTGCTCTCGATCCGCCGGAGAGAGGTAGACGCCGTACTCGTTCGGCACGTAGACCCGCGACACGGATACCTGCCGGTGCTCGTCCATCTCCTTGGCGAGCTTCCGCGCCAGCTCGACCGGCTGGACATTCGTCCTGAAAGCCCGCCCGAAGATGCCCTCGACGAGCGCCTCGATCTTCTGCTCGATGGAGCGCAGGACGGTCACGCGGGGAGTTTTTCCTCCGTGCGCGAGTCTAACCAGAGGCTCTGAATCCGATCACGGCGCAGGTCGTCCACACACACAGCACTACCGGAAGTGCCGCGACGTCGGGTGCGGGAAGCAGTATCGCGGCGAGGAAGGCCGCGCCGAAGCTCGCGGCTCCCCAGCGGCCGAAGCGGCTCGCAAACGGCAAGGCAGCCGCGGCGGCTGCGAGCACTAGCCCGGCTGTGACGAGTTGCGGTGAGTCGGAGATCGTCTTCCACAGGACGCCGCCGACGGCCGTGACGGATTCGCTCCGTGCGAGGCCGAGGGTCTCGGGCGGGGCCCCATCCGTCAGCGGAAAAGGTGAGCCCCGGATCCCCGCCACGACCGCCGTTGTGATCAGCGCACCGCCCGCGGCGAGGGCACGCCTGACCGGAGACCGGATCGTCGACAGCGTGAGCGGGATGAGCGCGAGGGCGGAGACCAGCGCGAGCGGGGGCCCGAGCGCGAAGGCAAATGCCGAACGGGGCTCGTGCCAGAACGCCGCCAGCCACGCGAGTGCTGCAACCGTGAAGGCGAGCCCCAGGGCGAGGGAGTGGTTACCGAGCGGGAGTATCGGCACAGCGAGGGTGAACGCGACGCCGACGCGAGTGCGCCAGGCGGTTAGAAGCGCGGCCAGCACTCCGAGCACGGGCACGAATGCCGCGGGGAAGAACGGCAACACGGCCACAGTCCATCCCGCGACCAGGGCAGCCAGCAGGACCTCGAGCCCGATTCGAACGCGCGTCCGGTCCACCGCGGGTCGCTTCGCTTTCGTCCTCGCGCCGCGAAGGCGCGCTGCGAGCGCGGCTGCGGACGGGCGGGCGGTGGGTTCCCGCACGAGCGCGCCGTCCACGGCAGCGACGACCTCCGCAGGCAAGTCGGGCCGCAGAGCGCCCAGCGTCTGCGCCCCGGCGTCGATCGCGCGCGCCGTCTCGACCGGCGAGGAGCGCCAGAACGGATGCTCGCCGGCCAGCGCTTCCCAGAGGAGCACTCCCACCGACCAGACGTCGCTCGCGGCGTCGGTGCCCTCGCCCGCGAGCCGCTCCGGCGCGATGTACGCGAGCGTCCCGGGAACATCGCCGCGTCCTGTCAACGTGTGGGCGCCGGCGATCTGTGCGAGCCCGAAGTCGAGCAGGCGAACGTCGATCGCGTCGCCGTCGGCGATCAGCACGTTCGCAGGCTTGACGTCGCGATGCACGACCCCGTGGGCATGAGCATGGGCAAGTCCGTCCAGGATCTGCGCAGCCGCCTCGATCGCCGCCCGGTCGTCGAGCTCTCCGGCCCGGAGTGCCTCGCGCATCGTCCGGCCGGCCACGTACTCGTAGGCGATGTAGACATGGCCTCGGTCACGCCCGAAGGCGTACGCGCGCAAGGAGCGCGGATGACGGAGACGCGCTGCGGCCGCTGCCTCCCGTTCCGCACGCTCGCCTGCCTTTCCGTCCCGAGCGACGATCTTCAAGGCCACATCGAGTCCGCTGCGCTCGTCGCGAGCGAGCCAGACGGAGCCCGAGCCGCCGCTCCCGAGCGGGCGCAGCGGCCGGTAACGGCCGAGGACGAGTTCGCGCTCGGCAGCGGGTGCGAAGGCCTGAGACACGGCTTCGTGAACGGTTTTGCGCCCGCGGTTGAAATCCTCTGCTCGCCGACGCACGCGGTATGGTGGACGGCCGAGCTTCGGCTCCGATCGCCATGACTGAGCGCGACACGGACATCGAGTTCGACTTCTTCGACGAGCCGGAAACCGAGGAGGCGACTCAAAGAAGACGGGTTCCGCCACGCGAGGGCCCGCGTGGACCCAGACGGCCCCCGCGCGCGCCGACCCAGCTGACCCCCCTCCTGCGGTTGGTCCTCCTGATCGTGTTTGCGATCTTCCTCTTGGTTCTCTTCGGCTATTTCATTCAGGGCTGCGTCGGTGAGAGCAAGACACGGCGCTACCAGAACTACATGCAGGACATGACGCAGCTCGCCCGATCGTCGGAGAGCGTGGCCCGAGAGCTGAACGACCAGCTGACGACTCCCGGAATCAAGGAGCAGGACCTGGAGTCGCAACTCGACGGGCTCGCGGAGCGCCAGGAGCAGATCGTCAACGAGGCGAAGGACGTCGACCCGCCCGGGCCGCTGCGCGAGGCCCATCAGCACGCGATCGACGCCTTCGAACTGCGCGCCAACGGCATCGGCGGGCTTGCCCGTGCGTTACGCGAGACCCGGGCTTCACGAAACGCCACGAACGCGGGCTCGTTACTGGGGGCGCAGGCTCAACGGCTGATCGCCAGCGATGTGATTTGGGACGATTTCTTCGTCGAGCCGTCGAAGTCGGTCCTGCGTCAGGAAGGCATCACCGACGTCGCCGTCCCTGACTCCAACTCGCTGGTCAACAGCGATCTCGCCAGCACCCGCTCGATGGAAGCGCTCTGGCGGCGGCTGCACGGCGCGGCTACCGGCGGGACGCCGACGGGACTGCACGGCAGCGGGATCGTCTCCCTCGTCGCACTCCCGGCGAACCAGCAGCTCTCGACGACCGAGGAGACCATCGTCGAAGCGACGACCGACCTCGCGTTCGCCGCGACGATTCAGAACACGGGCGATTCGCAGGAGGTCGGTATCGAGGTCACGCTGACGATCCAGAAGAGCCCCGAGCCGATCGTGAAGACTCAGCGGATCAGCCTCATCAACCCAGGCGAGACGAAACGAGTGGTGTTCGAGGATCTCGGCCAGCCGCCCTTCGGCCCTCGCACGATCGTGAAGCTCGACGTGAAGCCGGTGCCGGGCGAGACGAGGACGTCGAACAACACAGCCGAGTATCCGGTCATCTTCTCGCTGCCGAGGTAGGTTCAGCTCATGGACGTCTCGAGCTCGGTCGCAGCCGGCATCGCGATCGCGGCCGCTTGCGTCGGGCTTACCGCCCTCGTGCTGGCTTTCGGTGCCTGGATCCGAACCAGGCGGCTTCGGGCAGCGCAGCTCGTGCTCCTGGGCGGCGGCAAGTCCGATCTGGTCGATTTCGCCGTCTCGCTGCAAGGGCGAATCGATGATCTCCATCGCGCCGTCGACGAGATAGCGGCCGGTCTGTCGCGCGTCGACAGGCGTGTGGACGAGGCGGTTTCGAAGACGTCGATCGTCCGCTACGACGCCTACGACGACAAAGCCGGCCACCAATCCGCGAGCTTCGCCTTGCTCGACGCGTCGCGAACGGGCGTCGTGGTGAGCGCGTTTCAAGGCCGCGACTACGCGCGGATCTACATGAAGGAGCTCGATCGCGGCCGCTCGTCGGTCGCGCTCTCGCCCGAGGAGCAGGAGGCGGTCGAGCGAGCCATGGCTCACTGACGCGGCACGCGCGCGGGGATCGCCCGCGGTCGCCGATTCGCCTGCCAGAGCCGAAAAGACGGTGGCCTTGCGCTACTTTTTGCGCGGATGCAGCACGTTCTCGTCCTCAATGCGAGCTACGAGCCCCTCAACGTCACCACGGTGAGGCGTGCCACCGTGCTTGTGTTCAAGGGGAAGGCGGAGGTGATCGAAGAGCTGGATCAGACGCTGCACTCGGCCACCTCGACGTTCCCGTGGCCGCACGTGATCCGACTCGTGCAGTACGTGCGGGTGCCGCGCGCGGTTCAACGCAAGATCTCCAGAAGAGCCCTGTTCGCCCGCGACAACTGGCGCTGCGTCTACTGCGGCTCCACCGGCGGGCGGCTGACCCTCGACCACGTCGTGCCGCGAAGTCGCGGCGGTGAGTCCATCTGGGAGAACGTGGTCACCTCGTGCGCGCCCTGTAACCACCGGAAGGGCAACCGGACGGTGGAGGAGGCGCGGATGGAGCTGCGCTTCCCGCCGAAGGCGCCGACTCCCGTTCTCTTCATCACGCTCGCCGCGCCGCGGATTCCCGATGGGTGGGTCCCGTACCTGCCCGGCATCGCAACGACGACGGCCTAGTGCGCTGGCGCTGCGACTCGTGCGGCGAGGAGCACGAGGGCTTGCCGCTCGACTGGGGGTTCGACGAGCCGAGCCACTGGGACGGCGGCAAGTCGACAGACGATTTCCTCTCGGAGGATCTCTGCGTCTGGACCGATGACGCCGGCGAGAAGGCTTACTTCATTCGCGGCGTGTTGCACATTCCGGTGGTCGACAGCGACGAGACGCTCGGTTACGGGGTCTGGTCGTCGCTGAGCCGCCGTTCATATGAGCGTGTGGTCGAGCTGTGGGAGGATGCCGGACGCGTCCACGAGGATCCGTACTTCGGCTGGCTCTCGAACTCGATCGCCGGCTACCCGGAGACCCTCAACCTGGCGTGCGACGTCGTGACCGCGGACCTCAACCTTCGTCCTGCGATCGTCCTGCACGAGGGCGATCACCCGCTGATCCGGGAACAGCGCGAAGGGATCACGATGGCTCGCGTGCAGGAGATCGCCGCGGAGATGCTGCACCCGGCCTAGCCCTCTTCGCGCTCGATCGGCAGGTCGCGCGTCTCCCACTCGCTCCATGAGCCCGGGTACAGGCGCGCGTCGCGCCCGGCGAGCCAGAGCCGGTGGATCGTGACGCACGAGGTGACGCCGGATCCGCAGTATGCGGCGAGCTCTCCTTGCGGGAGGTCGGGGAGGCGCTCGTTCCACGGCGCGTTGCGCGCGCCGGGGATGCGGCCGGGCACCTTGTCGATCGGGTTCGGCTCGCCACGCCAGCGGTTGGGCGTGCGCGCGTCGACGACCACGAGCTCGTCGCGGCGCCGGTTGATCTCGTCCGCCTCGATCGTGTCGCCTGAGCGCTCGAGCGGGACGAACTGCGCCGGCGCGATCTCCTCTTCGCCCGCCTTGAGCGCGCCGCCCCAGGCGTCGATCCCGTCGAGCAGAACCGCGCACTGGTCGTGCCCAAAGTGCCGCAAGAGCCACCAGAGCCGCTCGGCTCCGCCCATCTCGCCGTAGGCGACGACGTAGACGCCTTCCTCGATCCCCGCTCTCGAGGCGGCGGCCGCGAAGCGCTTCGCACCTGGGAGCGGATGGCGGCCCGCGTGCTCGATCGAAAGGTCGGCGAGATCGGTATCGACGTCCATGAAAGCGGCTCCGGGAACGTGACCGGCGAGATAGAGCTCGCGTCCGAGCTCAGGGTTGCCGAGCTCCCAGCGGCAGTCGACGAACTGGTAGCGCACTGCCTTCACGCTAACGGCGGCCGACGTTCGAATGGCGCCTCGTAAGAGGGACTGTCCCTAGGCCACGGCGAATTCGGGCATGTCAGTGGGTGAGAAAGTCGCGCGGAAGTGTGACGAAAGAGCGTGGGACGGCAGTCGGTCGACACCGAACGCCTACGCTGCGTCTGATCGGGCGGTCACTGCCCGGCCGCGCGTGCCGACTTCTCGCTCGGATGCGTGCCAACCGGCCGCGCGCGGATTCAAGCCGCGCGCGACCCCAGCGTCAGTCGGAACTCGCTCTCGTGATACCCGCCCGGGACCGCGGTGTAGAACTCCGGATAGCCCCACATGCCGTGTTCCGACAGGTCGAGCCCGGACGCCTCGACCTCCGGCGCGACTCGGATTCCCCACAGCCCCTTCATGGCGGCGAGCGCCGCGAACGAGGCCGTGAACGTGAACGTGCCGACGGCGACGAGCCCGAGCGCCTGCACACCGACCTGGTGCAGGCTCCCCGTGTAGAAGAATCCTCCGGTCCCGGTCGCGAGGTTCGAAGCGAGCGCGGGGACAGCGAAGAGCCCGGTCGCGAGCGTGCCCCAGACCCCGGACATCCCGTGGACGGCGACTGCGCCGATCGGATCGTCGATCCGCAGCCGCTCGACGAACAGGATGCCGAGCACGGCGATCGCGCCTGCAACGAGGCCGATGACCATCGCCGCCCAAGGGGCCACGAAGCCCGACGCTGCGGTGATCGCTACGAGCGCTGCGATCACGCCGTTGAGCATCATCGAGAGGTCCGGCCGACCGAGCTTCAGCCACGAGACGGCCACGCCGCCGAGGGCGCCTGACGCGGCGGCGACATTCGTCGTCAACGCCACGTACGCGAAGTAGCCCACCTGATCTCCGCTCAGCACGCCGAGCGTCGAGCCGGGGTTGAAGCCGAACCACCCGAACCAGAGGATCAGGACCCCGAGCGTCGTGTAGGCCATGTTGTGGCCGGGAATCGCGTGCACCTTGCCGTCCTCGCTGAACTTGCCGATGCGCGGGCCGAGCAGGAGCGCGCCCGCGAGCGCGGCCAGCGCGCCCTGGTAGTGCACGACCGTCGAGCCGGCGAAGTCCTGCATCCCGAGCGCGAACAACCAGCCGTCGGGGTGCCATATCCAGTGCGACACGACCGAGTAGATGAGCGTGAAGACGACGCCGAATGCGAAGTAGACCCAGAGCTTGGTCCGCTCGGCCATCGCACCCCAGACGATCGCCAGCGAGACGCCGGCGAACACCACCTGGAACAGATAACCCGCTCCGGCGGGGATCGAGCCGAACCAGCTGAAGGGCGCCTCGCCAATCGCGAGCAGCTCCTCGGACGATGGGAAGAAGCCGGAACCGCCGACCAACGCACCGCCTCCGTCGCCGAACGCGATCCCGTAGCCCACAAGGTAGTAGACGACCGAGGCTATGCCGAAGATCAGGACGTTCTTCGCGGCCACGTGGCCCACGTTCTTCATCCGCGTCAGGCCCGCCTCGAGGAAGGCGAACCCGGCCTGCATGAACATCACGAGCACTGCCGCGAGCACGACCCAGATGGTCGAGGCGGCCACTGCGAGGTCGACCCGCGTCATAGCACCCTCCTGCTTCGTCGCTCCAGCAGGACGACGTCCCGCCAGATTCCATTGTGTTTTGCGATCCGCTCCTGGATCCCGACCACGCGGAATCCGCAGCGCTTGTGCAGCTCGAGGCTGGCTGAGTTCTCGGGGAAGATGCCCGCCTGCAGCGTCCAGATGCCCGCGTCTTCGGACCTCCGTACGAGCGAGGCGAGCAGCGCCTTGCCCACGCCCTGGCCGCGGGCCGCTTCGCCCACGTAGACCGAGACCTCGGCGACTCCCGCGTACACGCACCGGCTCGAGACGGGAGCCAGCACCGCCCAGCCGGCCGCCTCGTCTGCATCCGCCTCTTGGCTTAGGTCGGATTGAGCCCTCTCCTCCGTCGCCTCCGCGCATGAGGCGACGAGGCGAGGCTCGGCGAGATGCGCAGCGTCCCAGGACTCCCACGACGGCACCTCGGTCTCGAAGGTGGCGTTCCCCGTCGCGATTCCCTCGGCGTAGATCCGCGCGACCTCCGGCCAATCCTCAGACCGGAGGTCGCGTAGAGAGATTGCGGTCGCGATCACGCGTGACGATCAGGCGTCGAAGTAGAGCGAGAACTCGGCCGGGTGCGGACGCAGCCGCACCATGTCGACCTCGTTCTCGCGCTTGTAGTCGATCCAGGTCTGGATCAGCTCCTCGCTGAACACGCCGTCCTTCGTCAGGAAGTCGTGATCGGCTTCGAGCGCGTCCAGCGCCTCCGCGAGGGAGCCCGGCACCTGGGGCACTTCGCTG
>JBKOXM010000006.1:0-4753 GCA_046724925.1 Actinomycetota bacterium
GGTGGGGCCAGGATCGCGATTCTCACGGCGGTTCGGAGGGTGTCAGGCTTGCTGCGAACGCGCAACCGGGCAGCGCGACCTTGACAATCGGGCCCTCGGCTGAAATGACAGCCTCCATGCGGTTCGGTCTCTGCCTCGCCACAACAGCAATCGGCGTCGCGCTGATCGCGTCCCCACCGCTGACCTCGGCCTCGTCCTCGAGCATCAGGATCGAGCGCTTCCGCACACCGTCAGGGCGGGTCAACTGCGGCCGCGTGACGACGTGGTCCGGATCGTTCCTGCGTTGCGACATCCTCACGGGTCTTCATCCGGCCCCGCGCGGGCCCTGCGAGCTCGACTGGGTCGGCCTCTCCATGCGCCCGCGAGGCCGAGCGACCCCGACCTGCGCCGGTGACACGATCGCAGCACGCGGCTCGCGCGTGCTCGCCTACGGCTCGACCTGGCGCCGCGGCGGCTTCACGTGCCGATCGCGCCGTCTCGGCCTGACCTGCGCCAACCGCAGCGGCCACGGCTTCTTCCTTTCGCGCGAGCGCTGGCGGGTGTTTTAGCGGCGGTTTTCTAGCCCTCTTCGACGCGCACAGCGCCGCCGTCGAGGCGTACGTCCCACGGACGGCCGAAGGCGCGCAGGCCGGTCATGCGCACCGAGCCCACCCACGAGGGAAGCTCCTGCGGCGCAACCGTCTCGAGCGCCTGACGACGCCGGTCCGGTACGAGCCCGAGCAGCAGCTGCAGCAAGAGCACTGGCGCGCCCGCCGCCCAGGCCTGAGGTCTCGCGGCGGTCGGATAGGCGATCGGGAACGGCGTCTCTGCACGCGCCAGCCCCGCGAAGACCTCTGGCAGCTGGTAGTCGAAGTGCTCACCGGCCTCGAGCATCCGACGCACGATCCGGTGCGCTTCCGACCAGCGTCCGTAGCGGGCCAGGCCCCACGCGATCAAGGAGTTGTCATGAGGCCAGACGGTGCCGTTGTGGTACGAGAGCGGGTTGTACGCGGCCTCGCGTGCGGACATCGTCCGCACCCCCCATCCGGACCAGAGTCCTTCCCCCATCAGTTGGTCGACGACGGCGTCGACGCGCTCCATCGGAACGATGCCGCTCCAGAGCAGGTGGCCCACGTTCGAGCATAGCGAGTCGACCTGGGCCTTCTCGCGGTCGAGCGCGAGCACGTAGAAGCCGCCGCGCTCCTCACTCCAGAAGGCCTCGTTGAACCGCTGCCGCAGCTGCTCGGCATCCCGCTCGAGCCGATCGCCGAGCTCACGATCACGCCACACCTCGCGCGCGATCTCGGCCATCCGGCGTTTCGCGTCGTACACGTAGCCCTGGACCTCGACCGGCGCGATCGGCGCCTCGGCGACGCGTCCGTCGGAGAAGCGCTGCGAGTCGTCGGAGTCCTTCCACGACTGGTTGTGGAGGCCACGCTCGGTGCGCCGCTCGTACTCGACGAAGCCGTCCCCATCGCGATCGCCGTACGTGTCGATCCAGTCCAAAGCCTTCAACGCGGGCTCGCGCAGCGAGCGGACAAAGGCGAAGTCGTCCGTCCAACGCCAGACCTCCGAGAGCAGGATCAGGAAGAGGGGCGTCGCGTCGACGCTGCCGTAGTAGCGGGCGTGCCAGCTCTGCGCGGCCTTCCCCTGACGGACCTCGTGGACGATCTTTCCGGGCTCGGCGTCGATGTCGGGGTCGTCCTCCGTCGCCTGCAGCCCCACGAGCGCGTCGAGCGCGCTGCGCGCGAGCTCCGGACCGAACAGGAGCGTCTGGAGACAGGTGATGTTCGTGTCGCGGCCGAAGACAGTCATGAACCACGGACAGCCGGCGGCCGGGAGGTTGCCGATTCCATCGGCGGCGCGGATTCGCAATGAGGCGAGATCGGAAACGGACTGGCGGAACGTGTGGTCGAGCGGATCCCAATTCGCCCTGAGCTGCGGCACGCGCAGCTGCCAGGCGGCCAGCGACTCGCTCACGCGCGCGCGTTCCTCGCCGAAGCGGCGCTCGACCACGCGAGGCACTTCCTCTTCGCCGGTGAGCGACGCGACGATGTCGACGCGCAGGGCCCACTGCTCGCGGGGTCCGAGCTGGACGTCGAACGCGACCTTCGAGCCCTCGACCCGCCCTCGCTCGGAGAAGATCACCTGAGTACGGGCCGACGTGTCGGCCGGGTCCTCGAGCAGGAACTGGTTGTTCTCCGCGTCGTAGCGCGCAGGCGTGAGCTCGGGCAGCGGCTCGGCTCGGTCCGGTTCGCCAAGCGTGAAGTCGTGCCACTTGATGCTCAAGATGTCCGCGAAGTCGGAGCCCAGCTCGATCGCGATCTCGAACGCGACGGGCCGCATCCCCTCGTTGCGGACGAGCAGCCGGTCTTGCATGCCCTCGCCGACGAAGCGCTCGCGCTTGAGCGAGACCTCGTCTTGACGCAGGTCGCCCGCGAGCGGGTTGCGCATGAAGAACGCGGCCGAGAAGTACTCGACCCGATCGGAGGTCAGCATCAGCGGAGCCTGGCCGTTGATCGTCACCCGCAGGCGCGAGAGGAAGCGCGTGTCCTGCGCGAAGAAGCCCGTTGAGTCGCCGCTGAGGTCGCCGATCTCGTCACAGATGCAGAACGTCGAGCCCTCGAGGATCCTCAGCTCCATCAGTGCCTGCTCGCGCGGGGGAGCGTCACGTCCTAAGGATCCGCCCCGGGCCGGATTGTGCGAGTGCCTTCACCACCAGCTCGTCGATGTTGACGTGCTGCGGGCGCGTGAGCACGAACACGATGCAGTCGGCGATCTCGTCGGGGGTGGCCGCCTCCACGCCTTCGTAGACCGCACGCGCCTTCTCCTCGTCTCCACGGAATCGGACAACCGAGAAGTTGGTCTCGACGAGGCCCGGATCGACCGTCGTCAGCCGGATCGGCTGCCCGAGCAGGTCTTCGCGCAGCGCGTACGTGAACCCCCGCACGGCGAACTTCGAGGCGACATAAACCGCTGCGTTCTCGTACGCCTGGCGGCCGGCGATCGAGCCCAGGTTGACGATGTGGCCGCCGTCGCGGATGTGCGGCAGACAGAGCCTGGTCATACGGATCAGGCCATGGACGTTGGTCTCGAGCACCTGCTCCTCGTCTGCCTCGGTCGACTCCCGAAAGGGATCGCGGCCCAGACTGAGGCCGGCGTTGTTGACGAGGATGTCCAGCGCGCCGAGCCCTTCGAGCGCCTGTTCGACGAAGCGCTTGCAACTCTCCGGATCGGTCACGTCCAGCTCGACCACGACGTCGGCCTCGACCGCGTCCGCCCGGCGTGCGCCTGCGGCGACCTTGACTCCCTCCGCTCGCAGCGCCCGCGTCGTCGCGGCGCCGATTCCGCTCGACGCACCGGTCACGATCGCCGTCTTCCCCTCGAGATCCGGCACGGCGCCGGACATTACGCAGTCTGCGCGGGCGACGGTACCGCCTCGTGCGCCCATCGACGCGCCGCCGCGATTCGCTCCGGGGGCGTCGGATGGCTGAAGAAGAGCAGATAGAGCGCGCGCGGCGGGTCGAGGTCGACGAGGTTCTTGAGCGCGAGGTTCCGATGCGTCTCCTCGAGCGTCCCGAGATCGCCGGTCAGCTCAAGCGAGAAGCGATCTGCACTGCGTTCCATTCGGCGCGAGGTCGCCATGAGAAACGGGAGCGCGACAAGCTCGAGGATGCCGGCGATCAGGAGAATCAGCGGGATCGTCCGAGGGTCCGAAACCTCCTCGCCGAGTAACGCCCAGATCACCGCGACGCCCGCAGCGGTCCCCGCCATCATCAGCGCCGTCAGCTTGACGACGTCACCGTGCCGCCGGTGGCCGAGCTCGTGCGCCACGACGAGCTCGATCTCCGGACGGGGGGCCTGCTCGAGCAACGTGTCGAAGAGGACGACGCGTCGTGTCCGGCCCAGACCACTGACGTAGGCGTTCGCCTTGGTCGTCCGTCTGCTTGCGTCGGCGACGAGCACGTCGCGGACGGGCACTCCAGCGCGCTCGGCGAGCTTGCGCAAGCCGTCTGCAAGCTCCACGTCGGTGAGCGGCGCAAAACGATTGAAGATCGGCTCGAGCACGACCGGCGCGACGAAGACGAGCAGCCCGACCAGCACGGCGGCTCCCAACGCCGCGGGAAGCACCCACCACCCCGGAAATGCGTGCGCGAACGCGACGAGGAGCCCGAGCGCACCGGTCGACAAGACCACCGCCACGACGAGGCCTTTCGTCCGGTCGACCAGCCAGCCGCCGAACGTCTGCGTCGAGAACCCCCAGCGATGCTCGTGGACGTAGCCGCGCCAGTAGCCGATCGGCAGCCGAACGAGCTCGGACACGATCACGATGATTGCCGGGAAGACGAGCACTGCCGCCCACCAAGTCCACGAATCCGGATAGAGCGCGTCTCCGATCGGCGTGAAGGCGAGGACCGCCATCACCGCGAGCCCGAGCACGAGGTCGACCACCTGTGCGACGTACCGCGGCCGGTGGTAGCGGCGTGCACGGTCGACCTCCGCAGGTGCGAAATTTTCGGCCGCAGGGAATCCGAAAGCGAGGGGATTTCCGAACATGGACATGAAGGTTGCTGTGAGGCTTAACACACGCTCAACTAAAGGCTCCGGGGTCACGTCTAACCTTTGATGATGGCGACCGCGGAAGCCCGACTGGACCTCGGCTCCCCGGAGATATCACGGGAGCTGGCTTCGCAGTGGCGTTCCCTGAGGCGCGCGGCGACCGCGGTTGCGGTGCTGACGAGCCCAGCGGTGTTCACCTGGTTCTACTCCATCC
>JBKOXM010000186.1:0-8704 GCA_046724925.1 Actinomycetota bacterium
GCAGCGCCGACGGCGAAGACGTCGGCGCTGAGTGCGCAGGTTCAAGCGCACGCGGCACTAAGCCGCATGCGCGACTAGGTCAGGTGGAAGTAGAGCGCGTGCAGCAGCTCGACGGCGGGGTTCGACGTGTGCACCTGCACGTCCTCGGGAACGTCGAGCAGTGCCTCCGAGTAGTTGAAGACGATCTTGACCCCGGAGTCGACCAGCTCGTCAGCAGCGCCTTGTGCCTGCTCGGCCGGTACTGCGAGCACACCGACGATGATGTTTTTCTCGCGCACGATGTCGCGGATGTCCGCGACGTCGCTGACCTCGACGCTGCCCACCGTGCGCCCGACCTTCTCCGGATCGATGTCGAGGATCGCGGCGATGTTGATCCCGTGCTCAGCGAAGATCGACGAGCTCGCGATCGCCTGACCGAGCCGCCCCGCGCCGACGAGCGCGATGTTGTGCTGACCCTGCGTACGCAGGATGCGGCGGATCTCACTGAGCAGCGAGTCGATGTTGTAGCCGACCCCGCGCTTGCCGAACTTGCCGAACGTCGAGAGGTCGCGGCGGATCTGGGTCGCGTTGATGTTCGTGTAGTCGGAGATCTCCTGCGAGGAGATCCGCTCCTTGCCCATCTTCCTCGCCTGGGTCAGGACCTGGAGGTAGCGCGACAGGCGCGCGGCCACTCCGACCCCGACGCGTTCCGACGTTCCGGTTCCGCGTGTCGCAGTTTGTAACAGAGCACGATCATTCTGCCAGCCCGCCTGCGTCCTTGCGTCGAGTAGTTACAAACTCGCGTCCGGCGGGTGACTTTGTGCGCCTAGTGGGGCTTGCCGCCAGCGGCGACTCGACGCCTGAACGGCTCCGGCTGCACGTAGTAGGTGAAGGCACGCTCGCCGTCGATCTCGACGACGGGAATCCATTCCCGATATCGCGCTTCGAGCTCGGGATCGCCGGTGATGTCGACCTCCTGCAGCTCGAACTCAACCTCGTGGCGGAGCCCAGCAAGGACGCGAAGGGCGCGCTCGCAGAGATGACAACCCTGCGCTGTGTAGAGGGCGACCTTCGCCGTCGAGCGGGGATCGTCGCTTCCAGCCTGTCGACCGGTCATTTCAGACGGGCGCGCTTGCCGCCGGAAGTCCAATGCGCTTACGCGGTGGACTTCCGGCGGAGACTCCCGTGCCGAAGAGGCGGAAATCTCTGATTTCGGCGAAAAGTGCGCCGCGGAAGCGAATCGCACTTTTCGCCGCGAGCGCGCCCTGAGGTCGGCGCCGCAAGCGGCGCCTTAGGGGTAGATGCCGCGCGTCGTCGTCGCCTCGGCCACGCGCTGCACCGCGAGCCCGTAGGACGCCATGCGCATGCTGGTCTCGCGCTCCTCGCAGGTCGCCCAAGTCTGGCGGAAGGCGCGCGTGATGATGTCGTTCAGCTTCGCGTTCACCTCGTCTTCCTTCCAGAAGTACTCCTGAAGACCCTGCACCCACTCGAAGTACGAGACGATGACGCCCCCGGCGTTGGCGAGGATGTCGGGAAGCACGAGATTCCCTCGTTCCTCGAGGATCTCGTCGGCCGCAGGTGTGATCGGCCCGTTCGCCCCCTCGCAGATGACGCGCGCTTTGATCTTGTCTGCGTTCTGCGACGTGATGACCTGCTCGAGCGCGCAGGGCGCGAGCAGATCGCACTCGAGCAGCAGGAGATCGTCGTTCGAGATCGGCTCGGCCCCCTTCAAGCCTGTCAGGCTGCCGGTTTCGCGCTTGTGCGCCAACGCGGCCGCGACGTCGATCCCGTTGGGGTTGTAGAGACCGCCCCTGGAGTCTGAGATCGCGATCACCTGCGCGCCGTCCTGAGCGAGGAACTTCGCCAGGTAGCTGCCCACATTGCCGAACCCCTGCACCGCCACCTTCAGTCCCGGGATGCGCATGTCGACCTTGCGCACGGCTTCTCGGATGCAGTAGACCGCGCCCCGGGCCGTCGCCTCCTCGCGCCCGAGCGAGCCGCCGATTTGGAGCGGCTTGCCGGTGACAACGCCGAGGACCGAATGGCCCTTGTTCATCGAATACGTGTCGAAGATCCACGCCATTACGCGCCCATCCGTCCCGACATCCGGTGCGGGAATGTCCTTCTCCGGCCCGATCTCGTTGATGATCTCGCTGGTGTAGCGACGCGTCATCCGTTCGAGCTCGCGCTGCGAGAGCTCCTTCGGATTGACGATCACTCCTCCCTTGGCCCCGCCGAAAGGAATCCCAGCGAGGGCGCACTTCCAGGTCATCCACATCGCGAGCGCCTTGACTTCGTCGAGGGTCACGTCCGGGTGATAGCGGATGCCACCCTTCGACGGGCCGCGCGCGATGTTGTGCGTGACGCGGTAGCCCTGAAACACCGACGTCGACCCGTCGTCCATCTGCACCGGAATCGAGACCTCCACCGCCTTCTTGCAATTCGAGAGCACGTTGACGAGGTTCGGATCGATGTCGAAGACGTCCCCGACCCTGCGGAGCTGCTCGCGTGCGATCTCGAAAGGATTCTCGAGCAGATGGGAGGGAGGGGCTTCCAGCGTCGTCACATTTCGCTCCTTTTTCGCTGCAAAACGGGCGGAGTATAGGCCAGTGAGAGAGTTCGAGCCTCCCTCCTCCGAACGCGTCGGGTCATTTGATCCTGAACCTCAGCACTCGCCGGCTGGGCCGGGTCCGATCGGTCGGATGGGCCGTGAGCCGAAGCCGGTAGCGCCCGCGTGGAAGCTCGTCGCCCTCGGGATCGCGACCGGTGAGTCCGATCGCCAGCCTGCCTGGAAGCAGGTTGCGCAGGCGGGTGAGGTATCCGAGCGACTTCCCTGAGGCCGTCAGAAGCTCGACGTCGAGACGTGCCACAGGACGAACCTGATCGCCGGCGCGCGTCTCGACCACCCTGCCGGCCCACACGGTGAGCAACGCCGGCCGCCGGTCCGAAGGCTTGAACGCCCGCGTTCGCAGGCTGGCGGCTCGCAGCAGATTCGTCTTCGCTCGCCCGAACGTGATCGCCCAGGGAATTCGGATCGGGGCACCGGCGGTCGCCTTGACGACGATCGCGCCTTCTGCAGGCCGCGTCCCGGCGACCTCGGTGGAGACGACCGCCTCCACGTCGAGCTTCTTCGTGCTGCCCGGCGCGAGTACGAATCTGTCCGGGGAGATCGAGAACGAGATGCCGGCCGCACCGCGAACCCGCCGCTCGAGCGACACCGACAGCCTGAGCCAACGGGTCGACTCGTTCCGAATTCGCAGGACGCGCTCGGTTTGCCACGCGATCCGTGTTGCCTGGCCCAGCGCCAGCGTGGCCGGCGTGGCCGCGACCTCGGTCGCGGTTGCCCCGCCCAGGTCGAGCAGCCCGGCGCCCTGCTGGGGGATCGCGGCGGTTGTGAGGGGGTTCGCCGATCCGACGAGCAGGCTCTTGAGCGCCTCTGCGTCGAGCGAAGGACGCGCCTGCGCAAGCAGTGCCGCCGAACCCGCCGTGACGGCGGCCGCGGCGCTGGAGCCGTTGATCGTCCCGTAGCGGGCAGAGCCCTCATCCGTCACCCCAGGCTCCGATGTCGCGATCGCGACGCCGGGAGCGACCAGCTCCGGCTTCACACGCCCGTCGAATGCCAGACCGCTCGACGAGAACGCCGCGACGCGCTGGACGTCGGGGTTGCGATCGATTCGGGTCGAACTGATCGACACGCTGGCGGTCGCGCCACGGCGCAGCGCGGCGACCACCTCGGCCGCAGCCGAGGCTGGAAACCCGAAGACCGGTACTCGCGTTTGCTCGTCGAGGCCAAGCCCGCCGCCTGGGAGTGCTCCGCCGTAGAGCAGGACGGCCGCCGCACCCGCCCGAGCGGCATGCTCGGCCGCGCGCAGCGGCGAGTCGCCTGCCGGCACGAGCGCCGCGCGGCCCGCGACGAGGCTGTACCCACGCGTCGTGAAGAGCGAACGGATCGTGCTCGGGGCGGTGCTCATCCTGTCTTCGCGAACCGCCTCGGGTGCCGCAAGGTCGAGGTGGAGGCGGTGGTCCGGCGCGACCTCCCCCGCGAGCGGTAACCGCTGCGAAAAGACAGTCTCCAGCCCCGTCCGAACGACGACTCGAGCGTCGCCGTTACGCGGTCGCAGATCGGCGGCTCCGACGGTCAGGACGGCCGGAGCGCCTCCGGGACCGCCGATCGTGCCGTAGCTGCGG
Source organism: Actinomycetota bacterium (assembly GCA_046724925.1). Taxonomy (GTDB): domain Bacteria; phylum Actinomycetota; class Thermoleophilia; order Gaiellales; family Gaiellaceae; genus JBKOXM01. The sequence goes on from JBKOXM010000186.1 coordinate 4,168, forward strand.
CCGGCGGTGGAGCCGTCGTTGCCGGCCGGTGCGATCACCAGCGTGTCCAGCTCCATCGCCCCCGCCGCTGCTCGGGCCATCGGCCCGGTCGCGAAGCCCGCGAACGTCTCAGCCACGCCCATCAGCGCAATGCGCGCCGCGTCGTGGGCGTCGCCGTCGTCGTTCGGATCGACGGCACGCTCGAGCCCAGCCAGGACCTGGTCGGTGCGCCCGAAGACGGCCCACTTGCCGGCGGCGTCCCGCTGCCAGCCCGCGACGCGGATCGGGAGCACCCACCCGCCTGTCGCGAGGCCGGAGAGCCCCGCCGGCCCAGCAGCGCCCACGAGGATCCCGGCCAGCTGCGTGCCGTGCTTCTCGATCTCGGCCGGCCGGTCGGGCCGCTGTGCCGCCAACGCCAGGTCGCTGCCTCCGACGATGTCGACGCCCTCTCGGATCCGCGCCCGCAAGAAGGGGTGCGCCCGGTCGACTCCGGTGTCGAGGAGCGCGATCGTCACGCCCCGCCCGTCGTAGCCGGGGATCCCGATGTCGACCCGGTGTCCGCGCCCGAGCGCGAACGCCCTCCGCCGGAGGTCGGTCGTCTCGGCCGACGCCGGATAAGCGGGGCGCACGGGATAGACGCCTTCGACCTCCTCCTGGCGCTCCAGCAACGCCACGGCTCGAGCGTCGACCACTGCGGAGAACCCATTGAGCGTGCGCGCGAAGTTGAACTCGGGAGTGATGCGGATCCCGTTGACGGCGAGCTTGGAGAGCACGAGCCGCTGCCCCGCGAGCACCGCCGCGGTCCAACGGCGCTCGACCGCGTCGCTCACGAATCCGCCCGCCGCGGCGACTCGCTGCGCGAGAGCCGGCGCCCTCAACACGACGATCATTCGCTGTCCGACCGACACACGTGGGCGTGCTCCGCCCGCGAGCCCTTGCCAGCTCACCTCCGACGTCGTCGGCGTGTGCTCGGCCTTCCCGCCTGCTGCGGCGGCGGCGAGCACGAGCGCAGCGGCAATGACGACCGCGGTCAGCGGCCAGGTCACCGGAGATTCAGGCGGCAGACGCGTAGGCATCGAGCCCGAGGTAGCGAGGATAGGGAACCGGATCGACGAACCGCGCGGCCGAGGCGATCATCGCCGCGTTGTCCGTGCAGAGCTCCAAGGGAGCTAGAGCCGCGTCCGACAGCGAGTCTCTCAGCCCGGAATTCGCGGCGACGCCGCCCACGACTGCGATCTGACCGGCACCGAGCTGCTCGGCCGCCGTCCTCGTCCGTTCGACGAGGGCGCGGACGAGCGCGCGCTGGTAGCTCGCCGCGAGATCCGCCCGCCGGCGGTCGAGCTCCCGCTCGTCGAGCCCGCGCACTGCGTACAGGAGGGCGGTCTTCACACCCGAGAAGGAGAAGTCGAATGCGTCGACGCGAGCAACCGGAAACGAATATGCCTCGGGGTCACCCTGGTGCGCGAGGCGATCGAGCTCGGCGCCTCCGGGGTAGCCCAGCCCGAGCAAGCGGGCGCCCTTGTCGAACGCTTCTCCGACGGCGTCGTCGATGGTCGTCCCGACCGTCCTCATCGTCGAATGGTCGACGACGTCGAGTAGAAGCGTGTGGCCCCCGCTCGCCAGCAGGCACAGGAAGGGCGGCTCGAGTGCGTGCGGCTGGAGGTACAAGGAGGCGACGTGGCCGTGGAGATGGTCGACCGCGACGAGCGGCAGCCGGCGCGCCCAGGCAAGCGCTTTCGCCGCCGAGACGCCGACGAGCAGCGCTCCGACCAGGCCCGGCCCCTGGGTGACGCCGAGGCGGTCGACCTCATCGAGTCCAGTTCCGGCTTCCGTCAGCGCCTCCCGCACCACCGGGACGACGAGCTCGAGGTGCCTGCGCGAGGCGACCTCGGGGACGACGCCGCCGTAGCGCGCGTGCAGCTCCGCTTGCGAGGAGACGACATTCGAGAGCACGCGGCCGTCGCCGGTGATGACCGCAGCCGCAGTCTCGTCGCACGACGTCTCCAGGCCGAGGATCAGGCGCTTGCCGATGCGGCCACCGGGTCTTTCCACATGATCAGCGCATCCTCGCGGTTGTCGGTGTAGTACCCGCGCCGGACCCCTCGGGCGCGGAAGCCGAGCCGCTCGTACAGCTTGATCGCGCCCTGATTCGAGACACGCACCTCGAGCGTGTAACCGCGCCGCCCATCGCCCGACGTCAACTCGAACAGGCGCTCCATCAACGCGCTCGCGATGCCGTTGCGGCGCTGCTCCGGGGCGACGGCGACGTTCATCACGTGCCAGGCATCGACGTAGCGCGAGATGATGAGGTATCCGATCAGCTTGCGGGTGTCCTCGTCGTAAGCCCCGAGGCAGATCGAGGACGGCTTGGCCAACTCCCCCGCGAACATCGATCGCGACCACGGCGTCGGATACGACTGTTTCTCGATCTCGTCGATCGCCGCGAGATCCCGGAGTTGGAGGTCGCGGATGATCACGACTGTCCGGCCGAAACCGCACGCTCGGCATCGGGAATCCGGACGTAGATCGGCTCCACGAGCTCAGCCGGGCCGAACTCCGTCGCGAGCTGCGCGTGGAAGCGCGCGCGTGGCAGGTGGCGCTCGTCTTCGTTCGGTGGAACCTCGGCGCCGGCCGCTTCGAGGATGGTCCGGTGGCGAACGGCGCCGTCGCCGACGCACAGGGCACCCCGCTCGAGCTCCAGCTCGTCCGGGCTGACGGCCCGCGGGCCGATCGTGAACACCTCGTTTCGTCGAGCGTCGATCACCGGGAGGGCACCCGGTGCGCCCGCTGCCAGGGCGTCGAGGGTGGACACGCCGGCGACCGGAAGGTCGAGCGCAAACGCGAGCGCGCGTGCCGCCGCGAGTCCCATCCGAAGCCCGGTGAAGCTGCCGGGGCCGGTCCCGACGACGACCCCTTCGAGTTGCGCCGCACGAACCCCGCCTCGCCGCAGAAGCGCGTCGGCGTCCTCGAGCCCGGTCCGGGGCTGGGAAGCGAACTCGCCCAATACCTCTCCGTCCCAGACGAGCGCGCTGGTGGCGACGTCAGTGGCCGTGTCAAACGCGAGGATGAGCACCCTCGAAAACGCCCTTGAGCAGGGATTTTTCCTCGGAGTTGATCTCGATGAGTCTATGGCTCGAATCGACGTGCCGCAAACGCACGGCGGCGCGCTCGGGCGGGAGCGCCCGGAGTCCCGCCTCGGGCCACTCGACGAAGACGATCGCGTCGTCGAAATATGGCTCGATGTCGCCCCACTCAGCAGCCGAGACATCGCGGAACCGGTACAGGTCGAGGTGTGAGACCTCGAAGTCACCCTCGTAGCGGTGACCGACGGTGAATGTCGGGCTCGTCACCTGCGCCGTGACTCCCAGGGCTCGGCACGCACCGCGCACGAACGTGGTCTTGCCCGAACCGAGCTCTCCCGAGACGGTCACCACGTCACCGAGGCGCAGCAGGCGCGCCAAAGCCGCCGCCACGCGCTCGGTCTCTCCAGGCGAATCGGTCGTCACGTTCACGACGCGACTCAGACTACGCGCGTGGGCAGCCCTCGCTTCGCCAGGTACTGGTCGAGGTCCTCGAGACTCCGGACTCGGTGCTCGAGAACGGCTTCGTAGATCTCGAATCCACCCACGATCTCCGGATACGCCGCCTGTCGATACCAGACGTCCTTCAAGCGCAGGATCGTGAGCGTGGTGTCCGGATCGAGCCGGTCGCGTACACGGCGCTGAGCCGCCTCCAAGTCCGGCGGAGAACCCTCCGTCCAGACGGAAACATCGAGCTTCCAGCCCGCAAGGCGTAGGACGAAGTAATGCCGGCCATACGGTGCGGTTTCCGCAACGCGCTTGCCGCGTTCATCGGCGTAATGCAACCGGTCCGCACGTTTGACGAGTGGCGAGAGCGCTTCCCAGGCCGCCTCACTCGAGCACTCCGGCGAGTCGACGACGTAGTCGAGGTCGCGCCAGACCATCAGACCGGTAAAGGCGCTCCCGACGAGGGTGGGCCGCCCGAGGGCTGAGAGCGCCTCCTCGATGCGAAACTCAGCCGCGAAGCGACGTGCTTCGCCCTGCAACTCGGCTTGCCGCCGAATGAGCTCTTTGTCGGTTGTCAGAAGAGGCCGAGCTGTACCGTCGGCTCTGGAGCAGCCAGCTGTACCGGTGCGACTTCGGCCGCCGTCTCTTCCCCGAGCAGCGAAGGCAAGCGCGCGAAGTCGACCTCGAGGATCTGCAACATCGCAGGCGTGTAGAGCGCGGCCGCCGGATGGTAGAGCGGATACAGCAGCACGTTGTTACCGCCGACCGTGACCTGCTGCTCCTGGCCGTGCACGCGTGTGATGCCGGTTTGCTTTCCGGAGAGCAGCTTGGTTGCGAAATTGCCGAGGGTCGCCACGACCTTGGGGCGGATCAACTCGAGCTGGCGAAAGAGGTGCGGCTCGCAGGACTCGATCTCGTCGGGCTGCGGGTCACGGTTACCCGGCGGCCGGCACTTCAGGACGTTCGCGATGTACACGTCGTCTCTCGCCAGGCCGATCCCCGCGAGCAACCTCTCGAGCAGCTTGCCGGCC
>JBKOXM010000022.1:0-5675 GCA_046724925.1 Actinomycetota bacterium
CTGGTCACCGATAGCTCGACCTTTCGACCCGGAAAATGGAAGCGGCGTGCGCGACGGTTCGTCGGGGACACGCTCAACACGCTCAACGGTGAGGAGCATCGCCGGCGGCGGCTTCTGCTCCAACCGGCTTTCGACAGGCGCCGCATAGCCAGATTCGGGCCCCAGATCGTCGCCCACGCCGAACGTGCGCAATCGGGCTGGCGAGAGGGAGCCACGATCTGCCTGCGCGACACCCTCGATCCGCTCTCCTTGGTGATCGGCGGCGACGTCCTGCTCTCCGTCGACCTGGCTCCGATCGCGGCCGACCTCGCAGACGCCCTCACCGACGTCATGGCGGCGCTCCCGAAGCTGACGCCTCCGCTCCCGGGCATGCCGCGCGCGCGAGCCATCGCACAGGTCGAACGAACCGTGCAGAGCCTGATCGACGAGCGGCGCGCGGAGCCTCGCCACCCCGACGATTTGCTGACGGCGCTGCTCGAGAGCGGCGCGCCCGACCGTGCAATTCGCGGCGAGCTGACCGCGATCCTGCTCGCGGTCGTCGACGAGCCGCCCAGTGCGCTCGAGGCGACGTGGTACCTGCTCGGCCGGAATCCGGCTGTCGAGGCGCGCTTCCATTCCGAGCTCGATACCGTCCTCGGTACTCGCTCGCCGACGCTCGAGGACGAAGATCACCTCCCCTTTCTCAACGCGGTGTGCCGCGAGGCGCTGCGACTCTTTCCACCTGCGCGCTACATCGACCGCTGTCCGGTCCATGACGTACGACTGGCGGACCTCGACGTGACGGCGGGCTCGAACGTCCTCGTCAGCCCGCTCGTGCTGCACAACGAGCCCCAGCTCTATGAGCGGGTCAGCGAGTTCGCTCCGGAGCGATGGCTCGACGGCTCGCTCGGAAACCCAGCGCCGCGCGGGGCCTACCTGCCCTTCGGCGCCGGTCCGCATACGTGCATTGGCGAGCCGCTCGCGCGCGCGATCATGATGATCACGCTCGCGACGATCGGACGGAACTGGCGGTTACTCATCGACGCAGCGGCCCCTGCCCCGGCGCCCAGTGCTCCGCGACTCACGGTCGCGCTCGAGCGCCGATGAGCGCGTTGCACGAGCTCACGCGGCACGACGAACGCCTCGATCTGCTCGACGCCGTCATCTACGGCGATGCTTTCGACTGCGCAGTCACCTTCGACGAGCTGTGGCGCTACGCGCGGGCGCCGATCGCGCGGGAGGAGCTTCGCCGCCGAGTGCGCAACGACCCTGCGATCGCGCGCATCGTTGCGGCCGCCGACGATCTCTTCTGCCTGCACGACCGGCCCGAGCTGATCCAGCGGCGCGCCGCTCGCAGCGAGCACGCTCGCGTCCTCCAGACGCGCGCGCGACGGATCACGCGGGTGCTCAGACACGTGCCCTTCGTTCGCGGTCTCGCACTGACGGGGTCGGTAGCCGCGGACGACGCGGGCGAAGACGCGGATGTCGACGTGCTCGTGATGGTCGAACCGGGCCGGATCGGCCTGGTCTTCCTGCTCCTTGGGTCGGCATCGAGAGTTCTGGGACGGCGCCTCTTCTGCCCGAACTACTACGTCCCCGCGGACCGGCTCGAGTTTCCGGCGCCCCGGAACGTCTACATCGCGCGGGAGCTTGCCCAGGCGCGTACGCTGCTCGCGGGACCGAGGACGCTGCGTGACGCCAATCCTTGGGTCGGAGAAATCTTTCCGAACGGCATCGAGGCCGAGCCGCCGTCAAGCTGCGCGGGATCGCTGGTGCAGCGGCTGTTCGAGACTCCGTTCCGCGGCCGCGTCGGCGATCATCTCGAACGGTGGGCCAGGAAAGTGGCCGCGTCGCGACTGCAAGCTCACTACGGCGGTTTCGGACGTGACGTGCCCGAGCGCGTCGCAAGCGAGCTCGAAGCGGGCGCTGGGCTTCGCTTTCATGCCGGGACGCCCGTCGATTCGGCGCTCAATCGGTATTCGGAACGGCGTGCCGAGCTGGCGGCACGTTTGGAGCACCTCGACCGCGACCGCACCGTCCCCTCGAGCTCTCGCGCGTGAGCATCCCGGTCTCCGGCGTCAGCGAACTCGTGCTCGAGGTAGCCGATCTCGCGGCCGCCGAGCGCTTCTACGCAGGAACGCTCGGCTTGCCCGTCGTCGAGCGCTGGCCGGATCGAGAGGCGATCTGGCTTATGGCCGGGGATCGGACGAGGATCGGGCTCTGGCGCCCCCGATTGGGCGTCGCCGGCGGCCGAGGCGGCGCCCATGTGCATTTCGCCCTCTACGTCGCCGACGATCAGTTCGGTGCGGCGGTCGCACGCCTGAGCGCCTGCGGGCTCGAGCCGCAGGTGACCGAGCGCCGCCGCGACCCGGGATTTCCAGATCGCTCGGTCTACGTCGACGACCCGGACGGCAACTGCGTCGAGCTTTGGACGCGTGACGTCTCCGCATACGTTCCCGACTCCCGACCGCGGATCGAGCTCCCTCACGAGGCGCACGCGCCAGAGCACTTCGACGCGACCGCGGAACAGTGGGACTCGTCCTACGACGAGCGGACCCTTCGCGCGCACCGGCGCCGCGCGAGGCTCGAGCGAGTTGTCGAGATGGTCGGGGACCCCCCGGGGTCGCTGCTCGAAGTTGGTGTCGGCTCCGGCAGGCTGCTCGAAGCGCTCGCCGAGCGTGGCTGGTCCGTGGCGGGAATCGACGCGGCGCCGCGTATGGTCGACCTCGCGCGCACGCGTGTCCCTGCGTCCGCCGACGAGGTGACGGTTGCTCGTGCGGAATCTCTCCCGTTTGAGGACGAGAAGTTCGACGTTGTCGTCGCAATCGGCGTACTCGAGTACACCGACATCGAGTCTTCCCTGCGCGAGCTCGCCCGTGTGCTGCGTCCCGGCGGCCGAGCCGTCGTCGGGCTCCGCGGAGGCCGCTCGCCGGCTGCGGCCTGGTGGCGGACTGTGGTCTTGCCGACTGCGCGCATGGTCAAGGCCGTCGCCCCGGTAGGGCGACCCCTGCCAAAGCGACGGCGGCGACCGCTCTCGCCGCGGCGCACACGCGAGCTCTTGAACACGGTTGGGCTGGAGATCGAGCGCATCGAACTTGTGGGATGCGTCGTCGTTCCCGATCCGCTCGACCGCGTGGTGCCTCGCACCGCCTACCGGGCTGCTAAGCGTGCCGAGCAGTCGCCCAGGCTTCGAGGCGTGTTCGGAAGCCAGCGAGTGATCCTTGCCAGGAAGCGGCTCGGGTGACTGCGCCGATCAAGGTCGTCTACATCGCGGGTCTCGGCCATTCGGGGAGTACGCTCCTCGGCTCCCTGCTCGGCCAGCTCGACGGCTTCTTCTTCGTCGGGGAGATGGCGTCGACCGCGAGAGCGTTCGCAAACGGCGACCTCTGCGGCTGCGGCGAGCCGCTTGTCTCGTGCCCCACCTGGAGCGCGATCCTCGAAGCAGCCTTTCCAGCTGAGAACGGGGGCTCGCGGTCGCAGCTCGCGATCGACCGCGCCGAGGGCCGGGCGCTGGGAGTGGTCCGTCAAGCACTTCGCAGCCACGGTCTGTTCCCACGCGCGCCGAGGCTCGACGCTGGCCGCAACGCCTACGCCGCCGTCCTGCGAGCGATCGGCAAAACGACCGGAAGCCGGGTCGTCGTCGACTCCTCGAAATGGCCCGGCTACGGGTACCTGCTCGATGGAATCGACGGTGTCGACCTGACTGTGGTTCATCTGGTTCGAGACCCGCGGGCAGTCGTCGACTCGAGGCTGAAGTCAGTGGCGAGGCGGGGCGTCCCGGTGTCCCCCGGCCCCACGCCGTTCGCCGCCGTCTGGGATGTCTGGAACGCGACTGTCGAGCTCCTCTGGGGGCGCAGCCGCTACCTCCGGTTGCGCTACGAGGACCTCGCTCGAGAGCCGGCGAAGGCCGTTCGCCGCATCGCCGCGCTCGCGGGCGAGCCGGCGAACGGTCTGCGGTTCGTGGGAAAGGACACGGTCGCGATCGCTCCGACCCACACGGTGGCCGGCAATCGAGGTCGCTTCCGGACGGGCGAGGTCCGGCTCCGACTGGACGACGAGTGGGCGCGGAGCGACCGGCTCAGCTCACATCAGTACGCCGCCGTCTCGGCGCTGACATGGCCGCTGCGGCTGCGCTACGGCTACCGCCGTCCGCGGAGGCAAGCTGGCAGCGCGGTTCCGGGCCGAGCGGTCTAGCTCGTCTCGTCGTAGATGCCGTGGCTCGTCGCCGGGTCGAAAAAGTGGAGATGGCGCGTGTCGACGGCGAGCTCGACTTTCTCACCTTCCTGAACGCGGCTGAAGCGCTCGACGCGGGCAACGAAGAGGCTGCCTTTCTTCTTCGCCTGCGCCGCTGTCGCCTCGATCGCTTCGGCCCCCACGGCCGCGGCGACGTCTTCCCCCCGGACGGGTGGAGCTCCGACTCCGAAGTGGAGGAACACCTCCGAGCCCATGTCCTCACGGACGTCCACGACCGCGCTGATCCGCCGGTCCGCCGGCGCTTCGCCTACGAGGCTCGCGTCCTCGAGGTCCTCCGGGCGGATGCCGAGGATCAGCCGTTTGTCGAAAACACTCTCCAGACCGGGGCGCTGCGCGAGGATGTCTTTATCGAGCCGGAGCCGGTGGTCGCCGAACTTGGCGATGACGTCTCCGTTCGAGCGCTCGAGGTCGACGCCGACGAGGTTCATCGACGGGGAGCCGATGAACTCGGCCACGAACAGGTTCGCCGGCCGGTCGTACAGCACCTGCGGTGTGTCGACCTGTTGGAGGAAGCCGTCCCTGAGCACGCAGACGCGGTCTCCGAGCGTCATCGCCTCGACCTGGTCGTGCGTCACGTAGATCGTCGTCACCTCCAAGTCGCGCTGGAGGCGCGCGATCTCGGCGCGCATCTCCACACGCAGCTTCGCGTCGAGATTCGAGAGCGGCTCGTCCATCAGGAACGCCCGCGGGTCACGCACGATCGCGCGACCCATCGCGACGCGCTGCCGCTGACCGCCTGACAGCGTGCGCGGCTTCTTGCGCAGGATCTCGGATAGCCCGAGCGTGCCCGCCGTCTTCCCGACGCGCTCCGTCCGCTGTGGCTTCCGGACCTTGCGCAGCTTGAGGCCGAAGGCCATGTTGTCGAACGCCGACATGTGCGGGTAGAGCGCGTAGTTCTGGAAGATCATCGCCACGTCGCGGTCCTTCGGCGGCAGGCCGTTGACTACGCGATCCCCGATGCGAACGACCCCATCGGTGATGTCTTCGAGGCCGGCGATCATTCGCAACGCCGTCGTCTTCCCGCAGCCCGAGGGCCCGACGAAGACGACCAGCTCGCCGTCGCCGATCTCGAGGTCGAGCTCCGAGACCGCTTTCGTGCCGTCCGGGTAGACCTTCGTTAGCCGCTCGAGCGTGATCTCCGCCATCGCCGGGCGAACCATACTCCCCGCATCTGCGTACTTTCCACCGGTGGAAAGACCTTTGACGACGGCGTAGGATCGCCGCCTTGGTAGCGGTCGCGTCTCCCCGGCCACGCACCCAGCGACTGCTCGATCTGTTCGAGGATCGACGCGTTCTCGCGACCCTGCTGATCGCCCCCGCAGTCCTTTTCGTGCTGGCGCTCGTCGGTATCCCGTTGATCCTTGCGGTCTACCTGAGCATGACCGACGCCACGGCCGGGCAACTCACCGGGGACTTCGTCGGGTTCCGCAACTACGTCGACG
>JBKOXM010000151.1:0-8300 GCA_046724925.1 Actinomycetota bacterium
GGCTCCGGTCACGTCCGACTCGAAGAGGTTGTAGTAGAAGAACCGCTTCGGTCCGTACGCCGCGCGCATGCCGGGCACCGTCGACGGGTACCGCGTTCGGCCTCGGTAGCAAGTGATGTTGACCGCGGCCGTCGTCAGACCAACCTCCTCGAGCGCCTCGAAGATCGTCACGACTCGGGGCCCGAGATGCTCCTGGTTCATCCCGAGGATCGCATCGCGGATCGATCGCCGCGCGCCCGCGCGTCGCACGGCCGCAAACGAGGAGCCGTACTCGACGACCCTGCGCTCTCCTCGGTGGTACCAGACGAGGTGCGGAATGTGGTGGACGTCCGGGTAGGCCCCGGTCGCGATCGTCGTGAGGCAGACCGGCGTGAGCGACGGGAACACGGACACGGCCTGCCGGTAATCGCCGTGATCGGCCAGATAGGCCAGCGCGGGCGTCCTGCGGTGCGAGACGGCCTCCTCGAACATCGAGGGTGTCAGACCGTCGATCACGATCACGACCGCCTTCTTGGCCGCGTGCTCAGTCACGAGCGAGCGTGCGCAAGCCTGCGTACCGTTCGGGCGATCGTCGGCGCGCGCGCAGACCGGCGAGCGGCAGCATGGCCGCGAGGAGGTAGCCCAGGACCGGTACGAAAGCGAGCACGGCGACGAGGAGAGCCGCTACGACGAGCAGGGCCGCCGTGGCGGCCCGGGTGCCCCCGCGTTCCAGCGCCCCGCGAAGCGTCGGGGCAGCTCCGATCGCAGCCAGCAGCGCTCCGACAGCGCCGGCCACCGCCTCGGCCCAATCGCCGACGAGGAGGCCGAAACCCAGACCGGCACCCGCAGCGATCACGGCAGCGAGGACGACGCGCCATCTCGCGGCCCCGATCAGAGCAACGCAGACCACGCCCACGGCCGCTCCGACCCCCGCAGCTACACCGATCCAGTACCAGCTGCCCACCGACCGCAGTCTAGGCATCGGTGCCGAGGTGGGCGAGCGCTTGGTTTATTCGGCGACTTTGCAGGGAAAAGACCCGGCGCCCAGTTCCACCAGGAGGACCCTTGCCAGACGACGCCCGGCCCTTGCTCGTCTTCTTTACGGCTCAGCGCTCCGGCCCCGCTCGGCGAATGGAGAGCCTTCTGGCTCATCTCGCCCGCAAGGAGCGGCGGCACCTACGCGTGACACGGATCGACGTGGAGGCTCAGCCAGAGCTCGCCCGCCGATTTCGGGTTCGCGTCGTTCCGTCGCTCGTGCTCGTACGCGGCAAGCGGACGGTCGCGCGCATCGACGGACGCGCGAGCGCGCCCCGGATCGAGGAGATGCTCGAGGCGCACCTCGATCGCCGTAAGCTCGTCGGCGCCGCCGCCTGAGAGCTCCTTCAGAAACGGAGTCCGAAAACCGAATCCCGGCGCACGCCGTAACCCGAATTGGCAGTGCACTGGCCCCAGGGGGAGGGAGGACGCATGAAGAAGCTTGGCATCCTGGCGGCGTTGACAGCCGCAGTCGGCCTCGCGCTCGGCGTAGGGTCGTATGCGGTTGCCGGCGACGAGAAGGATGAGGTCAAGGCGGACGTGATGACGGGCTATCTCGAGGGAGCGCCCGGCGGCCCCGTCTCGTCAGCCGCCACTGGCACCTTCGAGGCGACGATCGACGACGAGGCCCGCACGATCCACTACACGCTCTCGTACTCGGGGCTCGAAGACACCGTGCGCCAGGCGCACATCCACTTCGGCCAGCGGAGCGTGAATGGCGGGATCTCGATCTGGCTCTGCGAGACCGAATTGAACCCGCGCCCGGCCGGGTCGCCCGACGTGCCCGACTGCCCTCAGTCCGGGACAGTCGACTTTACGATCGGCGCAAACCACGTGGTCGGGCCTGCGACCCAGGGGATTGCCGCGGGCGAGTTCGAGGAGATCGTGGCCGCGATCCGTGCCGGCCGCGCGTACGCGAACGTCCACTCCTCGAAGTTCCTCGGTGGCGAGATCCGCGGTCAGATCAACGACGACGATCAGCGCGATAGCTGAGCGCGTCCCGAGTCGCACCAGACGAGAGCCCGGCACACGCCGGGCTTTCGCCCTTCTTAGGCGTTTTCGAGGCGGCGAATCACGGCGAGGGTGAACTCCGCCGCGCGTGCCCCGTCGATGACGCGATGGTCGAAGGTGAGCGCCAGGTTGCCCATGCGCCGAACGACGACCTGGCCCTCGCGGACGGCAGGCCGCTCTCCGACTCTCCCGATCGCGAGGATGGCTACCTCCGGGTGATTGATGAGCGGCGTCGTCAGGAGGCCTGCGACCTTCCCCGCGCTCGTGACCGTGAACGTCGAACCGCGTAGCTCCTCCGGCTTGAGCGAACGCTCGCGCGCGGCCTCGGCGAGCCGCTTCACGTCGGCGTCGAGCTCGTCTACGGAGCGCGAGTCGCAGCTCCGCACGACCGGGACGACGAGACCCTCGTCGGTCTGGACGGCGAACCCGAGGTCGTAACGGTCCAGATAGACGATCGCGTCGCCCTCGAGCCGCGAATTGAGCTCGGGAAAGTCCTTCAGCGTCGCGGCCGTCGCGTGGAGAGTCATCGCGACGACGCGCTTCAGGTCGACGTCGGTGAAATCGCATTCCTCGACGTAGGTGACCGCGGGGATCCCGGCCGCGCGGGTCATGTGCTCGGCGATCAGCCTGCGGACGCCGCGGAGCGGCTCCCTGCGACCCTCGCTCGGAGCGGTCGCACCCGGCCCCCCGTCCGCCGCGTTGCGTACGTCCTCTTCAGTGATTCGACCTTGTGGCCCGCTCCCGGTGATCGTGGCCAGGTCGACCCCCAGATCGCTCGCGATCTTGCGGACGAGCGGCGTCGCCCGGACCTTCTCGGTGGGCGCGGCACTTGGTGTCGCCGGCGCGGCCTTCTCCTGCTCGGCCGGCTGAGCGACCGGCTCCGCATCGGGTCCCGTACCGTCCTCCCCGATGACGACTAGCACGGTGCCGACAGGTACGACGCGGCCTTCCTCGACCAGGATGCGGGCGACCTTTCCCGCCGCCGGCGAGGGGATCTCGACTGTCGTCTTGTCGGTCTGGATCTCGACAAGCGGATCGTCCTCGCCGATCTCGTCGCCCTCGGCCACGAGCCAGCGCGCGATCTCGCCTTCGGTCAGGCCCTCGCCCAGATCGGGCAGCTTGAACTCGTAGGCCACGCTGGACTTCTACCCGATTGCGCGGTCACGCAGAACGGCGCAGGGGGCGAGCGAGATCACATGCGCGGCCGGCCAATCCAGGCGTCGCGCGGCGCTATCAGGACCCGCAGGCCGACTCGCACGCCGTCCTCCACGAACTCCCAGAGGGACAACGCCTGCTCGCCGCCTGTCAGGCGGGGTGCGACCTCAGCCGGCACGTAACCGGCCTGGAGCGAGCGCGCTTCGTCCCAGATCGCAACCGCGTCGGGATCGTGCTCGTTGTCGGGCTCGGGGACGAGCGCGAGTACCCGACCCGGTGCGAAGCTGTCGTCCTGGAGGGCGTCGGTTCTGAAGGACGCTCCGGCGAGCGGGATCACGAGCACCCGCGGGTCCTCCCACCGCACGCGCTCGCCGGATCGCGCGTCGCGGAGGAGGTAGCCGGAGCCCGCACGCTCGAGCCAGAGGCGCAACCGTTCCTCGCTCACGGTGTCAATTCTCGCGGCGCTCGCCGACCCAGCGCGCGTGTCGGCCCTCTGCGCTAAAACTGGAGCAGACGGCGCACCGCGTCGACCACGCGATCCACTGAGGGCATGTAGGCGTCCTCGATCTGCCAGTACGGATAGGGCACGTCGTAGCCCGTGACTCGCACAACCGGTCCCCGCAGGTCGAGAATCGCCTTCTCGGCCAGGATCGCGGCGAGCTCGGCCGCGTAGCCCGCGGTCCGCGGCGCCTCCTGGACGATCACGACGCGACCGGTCTTCGCGGCCGAGCCGAGCAGCGCGTCCTCGTCCAACGGCTTGAGCGTGCGGATGTCCAGCACCTCCACCGAGGCCTCCCCTGCCAGGGCGTCCGCGGCCTGCTCCGACAGCGGAACCATCGACCCGTACGCAATCAGCGTGACGTCCGTTCCCTCGCGTGCGAGGCGAGCCTCGCCGAGCGGGACGATGTGCTCGCCCTCGGGCACGTCGCCCCGCATCGTGCGGTAGTGCAACTTCGGCTCGAGCACGACAACGGGATCGGGATCGCGGATCGCAGCCGTGAGCAGCCCTTTCGCGTCCGCCGGCGTCGAGGGTATGGCCACCTTCACGCCGGGCGTGTGCACGTAGTAGGTCTCCGGGGAGTCGTCGTGGAGCTCGGGTGCGCGGACCCCGCCGCCGTACGGCATGCGCACCGTGAGCGGAAACTCCATCTTGCCGCCGGTCCGCCAGCGATAGCGGCCGACGTGGGTGATCAGCTGATCGAGCCCCGGATAGGAGAACGCGTCGTACTGCATCTCACAGACGGGCCGAAACCCCGCCATGCACAGCCCGACGGCGGTGCCCATGATCCCGGCCTCCGCCAGCGGCGTATCGACGCAGCGGTCGGGTCCGAACCGATCCCGGAGACCGGCGGTGGCGCGAAACACGCCGCCGGCGCGGCCGACGTCCTCGCCCATCACCAGCACGGAATCGTCGCGCGCGAGCTCGACGTGGAAGCAGTCGTTGATCGCCTCGACGAGAGTCAGCTCCGCCATCAGAACGACAGATCCTCGTGCTCACGTGCCTCGCCGCCCTTCGTCTCCCCCATGATCCGGCGGAGCTCTGCCAGCTCGTCTTCGAACGACGATGGCGGCGCCGCGAACGTGTGCTCGAAGACCAGCGAGACGTCGGGCGGGGGCTCGGCCTCCGCTGCGGCGATCCCCTCACGCATCAGGTCGGCGGCCTCGGCTCGGATCTGCTCTGCCGTCGCTTCGTCGAGAACTCCGAGCCGCTTCAGGTAGCGCTCGTAGCGCCCCACGCACTCGCCCTTCTTCTCCTCCTCGACTCGGTCGAGATCGATGTATGCAGTCTGGTCGTCGGCCGTCGCGTGCGGGGCGGTCCGATAGGTCACCGCTTCGATGAAAGTCGGCCCGTCGCCCGCCCTGGCGCGCGAGACCGCATCCCGCGTCGCCTCGTACACGGCCAGGACGTCCGCGCCGTCCACACGCAAGCCCGGGATCCCGTATCCCACCGCCTTGTCCGCGAGCGTCGCGGCGCGCGTCTGCGCTTCGAGCGGCGTCGAGATCGCCCACTGGTTGTTGTTGCAAAACAGGACGAGCGGCGCTCCCATGACGGCGGCGAAGTTGGCTCCCTCGTGGAAGGAGCCTTCAGACGTGGCGCCGTCGCCGAAGTACACGATCGCGCACGCGGACTCGCCCTTCAGCTTCTTCCCCCACGCCAGCCCGGCTGCGTGCGGTACGTGCGTCGCGATCGGAACGCAGATCGACGCGACGTTGTAGTCGAGCGGGTTCCACCACCCCGCCGGATGGCCGCGCCACCATGAGAGGACTGTCGCCGGCGGCGTGCCGCGCAGGAGGCCGATCGCGGACTCGCGATAGCTCGGAAAGATCCAGTCTTCGCGCTCGAGTGCGAACACCGACCCGGCCTGCATGGCCTCGTGATTCCAGAAGATCGCGTACGTGCCAATCCGGCCTTGGCGGTGGTACACGAGTGACCGCTCGTCGTACGTCCGCAGCAGGACGAGCCAGCGAAAGAGCTCGATCAGCTCTCGCTCTCCGAGCCCTTCGACCTCGCCGTCGGGAATCGCGTCGCCGTCGCCGATTACGCGCCTGAGGTCGCGCTCGGCCGGTAGCACCTGCGCCATCGCAGGCGTGAATCTATCCGAGCATCCGCGGGGCTACGGAACGGAGCGGCTGCGGATGAAGTCCACGAAAAGCGGCCAGGCCTCCGCGGCGGCGGCTCCGCGGAAGAGGTCGATGCCGTGCCCACCGGCCGGATAGACGACGAGCCGCTTGTCCTGCGACGACGCAGCGTCGTACATGGCACGCGCGTCGGCGACGAACTGACCGTCGTTGTCGTCCTGCGCAGCGACGAAGAGCGACGGTGCAGTGATGCGGCGTGCACGGGCCACGAGATCGACGTTCCGAAAGACCGCGGGGGCTGAGAGGCTGACGACGCCGTCCACGGGCGGGCTGATCACGCCTCCGGCCATGACCGATGCGATCGCTCCCAGCGACCCGCCCGCGATCACGACGCTTCGTGCGCCGCGCCGGCGAAGCGCCGTGACGGCGGCGCGCATGTCGAGGTCGACCCGCCACAGCTTGCGGGGTGCGACCGGATATGCGGATGAGCCGTGCTGGCGGAAGTCGAAGGCAAGGACGTTGAAGCCCGCGGTCGCCAGTCGCCGAGCGTACGGAAGCCACGCACAGAGATCCTGGTTGCCCATGTGGCCCAGCGCGACGCCGCGCGGGCCTCTTCCGATGCGAACGCCGATCAGGCGCACGCCGTCCAGTGCCGTGAAACGAACGACCTGCCGTCGCAGCGCTCCGCGCACGCAAGGATCGGTCATCGGCAGCGGGCGAGGCTTGGCCGTAGGAGCAGCTCGCCCCGAAGAAACGCCGGCGACCGTCACCGCGCTACAAGCCAGGGCGAGCGTCACGAGCGACCAGCTCCTCTTCATCCCGTCAGCGTCCACGCAGCCGGCGGCGCCGAGTGAGCGCGCACGAACTCCACGAACAGGAGCCAGGCCTGCGCCGCCGCCGGTCCCCGCAACAGGTTGAGCCCGTGGCCACCGGCGGGGAAAATGACGAGCCGCTTGTCCTGGGCGGCCGTGAGGTCGTAGAGCCGGCGGGCGTCGTCAGCGAACTGCGGGTCGTCGGCCGCCGCCACGTACAGCACCGGTGCGCTGAGGCGGGGTGCGGCCACCTCACCGTCGACGCGTTGGAAATGTGCCGGCGCGGAGAGGCTGACGACACCGTTGACGGCAGGACGGATGACCGCGCCCGCAGTCACGCTCGCGAGTGCGCCAAGCGACCCACCCGCGATCACGACGCTCCGGACACCGCGGCGGCGGAGTGTGGCGACTGCGGCTCGCATGTCGAGGTCGACCCGCCAGAGCTTGCGTCCGGCGACCGGAAACGCCGACGAGCCGTGCTGGCGGAAGTCGATCGCGAGAACGTGGTACCCCGCCCTCGCGAGCCGGCGTGCGTAAGGCAGCCAGGAGCACAGATCCTGACGAACCATGTGGCCCAGTACGACGCCGCGCGAACCCCTGCCGAGTCGCACTCCGATCAGCCTGACGCCGTCGGCTGCCCTAAAGCGAACGACCTGCCTTCTCAGGGCTCCACGCACGCAAGGATCGGTCATCCGCAGCGGAGGTGGTGTGGCCGTGGGCGCAGCGTTGCCGGTCGACACGCCGCCAGTGACCGCCACCGCGGCGCACGCCGACCCAATGGCGACGAGCGACCACGCCCGTTTCATCCTCCGAACCTCCGGGAACTGAGCGACCCCCTCACGTTGCGCCGGGTGACATCGCAGGCGACCGATCGAGCTTTCACTTCGCGCCTTTTCGAAGCTCGCGCATCGCCCAGTCGGCCCAGCGAATCGCATGTTCAGCGCGCTCGATTCCGAAGCGCAGCAAGAAGTAGTGGTGAAAGTCGTGGCCGCGACGCGTGTTGATCGGTTCGATCGCACGGTATTCGGCCAGGCGCGCTTCGTTGTCGCGCTTGAACTGCTCGTAGTGGGCGATCAGCGCCTCCGGCGCCATCAGGCCGCCGACGAATGCCTTGAGGTAGAAAGTCTCGACGGCGCCCGGCTCAACGGTCTCGAGCCAGGCGCGCACGGACTCTTCGCCCTTGCGCGTGATCCGGTACAGATGCTTGTCCGGTCGCTCCGCCTGAGTAACCGTGCGACGCCGCGCGAGCCCCGCTGCAACCAGTCGCGGCAGGACGGCGTAGAGCTGCGTCTTGGCAGGCGCCCAGACGTAGGCGATCGCCTTCTGGACGTGCTTGAGCAGGTCGTAGCCGGACTTCTCGCCCTGGATCGCCAGCAGCGCGAGCACGGCGGCCTCGGTCGTCGTGAGCTCGGCCGTCTTCGTTCGTGACGAACTAGTTCGCACCGAACCAAGAGATACCACGGCGCCGGAAGGAGTCATGTTGTGCGTTCGTTAAGAGCTACGCGAGCACGAGCACGGCCGACCGCTCCGCCTCGAACGTGGCCTCGGAGACATCGCCGAGGTCCTCGCCGTCGACCTGGAGGGGCAACGGTCGGTCGCATGTGACGTCGAGCCGGTCGAGGTCGTGCGCGTAGATCACGTCTCGAGCGCGCTCCTGCCCGTGCCCCCGCAAGAGGTAGAACGCATAGCGCGGCAGAGAGCGGAACCGGACACGTCGCGGTGCGACGA
>JBKOXM010000141.1:0-5682 GCA_046724925.1 Actinomycetota bacterium
CAGCACTGGCGGATCGGGAACTTCGCGCCGTGCTCCGTCGCCTTCGGCGAGCCGATGCGCTTCGACGGACTGCCGAAGTCGGGCCGCGGCTACCGTGAGGCGTCGGCCGAGATCGAGCGTGAGCTCCACCGCCTCTTCGACTGGCTCGTCGAGGTGCACGCGCGCGGCCGTCCGCGCGGGCTCGTTCCGCCGGCGCGGCCGGCATGAGCGACGAGCTGCACGGCACCGTCGCGATCGTCGGCTATCCAAACGTGGGGAAGTCGACGCTCGCGAACCGGCTGACGGCGACGAGGGCGGCGGTCGTCCACGAGACGCCGGGCGTCACGCGCGACCGAAAGGAGCTCGTCTGCGAGTGGCGGGGCAAGCAGTTCCTGCTCGTCGACACCGGCGGCGTGGACGTGGCCGACCGCTCGCCGATCACACGCTCGGTTGCCAAGCACGCACAGGAGGCCGTGGCCGAAGCAGACCTCGTCGTCTTTCTCACCGACGCCCGGGCGGGCGTCACCCCTGGCGACGAGGAGATCGCCGAGATCCTCCGTCACGCGCACAAGCCGGTCCTGCTCGTGGTCAACAAGATCGACGATCCCGCCCGTGCAGACGAGGCGCTCGAGTTCCACCGGCTCGGCCTCGGCGACCCGATCCCCGTCTCCGCGCTGCACGGCTACGGGACGGGGGACCTGCTGGATGAGATCGTCGAGCGCCTCCCCGGCTCGGGCCGTGATCCGATCGGCGAGGACGCGATCCGCGTCGCAATCCTGGGCCGTCCGAACGTCGGCAAGTCGTCGTTGCTGAACGCGCTCCTCGGCCGCGAGCGCGTGATCGTCTCCGAAGTCCCCGGAACGACGCGTGATTCCATCGACACCGTTCTCCAGCGCGGAGATCGCACCTTCGTGCTCGTGGACACCGCCGGCCTACGGCGCAAGCGCCGCCAGCGTCAGGGAGTCGAGTACTTCTCCGAGTTGAGGGCACTCGAGACGGCCGAGCGCGCCGACGTCGCGCTCGTCCTCGTCGATTCGAGCGAGGGCCTGGTCGACCAGGACCTCGCGGTTGCGGACGTGGCTCGAAAAGCAGGTTGCTCGACGCTCGTCGTGTTGGCGAAATGGGACATCTCGCGGATCGCGATCGAGGACGTTCGTCCACGCCTCGAGCAGCGCATTCGTCAGCGGCCACCGCTGATCGCCGTCTCGGCAAAAACCGGCCGCGGCGTGGATCGTCTTCTGGACGAAGTCGAGGGGCTGTTCGAGAAGCACACGGCGCGGATCCCCACTCCCGAGCTGAACAACTTCCTCCGCGAGCTGCGCGAGGCGCGCGAGCCCCCGTCCCGGAACGGCAAGCGGTTGAACCTGCTCTACGGCACGCAGACGCAGACCCGCCCTCCGAGGTTCCGGTTCTTCGTCAACGATGCTCGCCTGGTCACGCGCGACTACGGCTACTGGGTCGAGAATCGCCTGCGCGAGCGGTTCGCGCTCGAGGGCGCTCCGGTCTCGATCGACTTCGTCGCGTCGCCGAAGTCGCAGACGCGCGCTCGGCGCGAGGCGGCCCGGCCCGGCCGCGAGAAAGGGCGCAAGCGGTGAAGACGGTCGTCGTCGGCGGCGGCGCCTGGGGCACGGCGTTCGCGCGGCTCTCGGCCGACCGCGGGCATTACGTCACACTCGCCTGCCGCGACCCGGAGCAGGTCCGGGCGATCGAGGAAACCGGCCGCAACCCCCGCTATCTCCGCGACGTCAAGCTCGATGACGTTCGGGCCGTCGAGCTCGGAGACGCGCCCTTCGAGGAGACGGACCTCGTCGTGGTGGCCGTCCCGAGCCGAGTGTTCGGCTCGGTCGTGGCCGAAGTCGGCGGGCAGGCGCCGATCCTCGGGCTCACGAAGGGACTTGACCCCGCTACCGGCGACCGCCTGTCGACGCTCGTGGAGGGACGCGCGTACGCGCTGCTTTCCGGTCCGAACTTCGCCGAGGAGGTCGCGGCCGGCCTGCCCGCGGCCGCTGTCGTCGCGAGCGAGGACGAGCGCTTCGCCGCGGAGCTCCAGGACGCGATCAACTCGAACGTCTTCCGCATCTACGTAAATCACGACCTCGTCGGGGTCGAGCTCTGCGCTGCGGCGAAGAACGTGATCGCGCTTGCGGCCGGCGGCGTCGACGGGCTCAAGCTCGGCGACAACGCCAAGGCAGCTCTGATCACGCGTGGCCTCGCCGAAATGGCGCGGCTGGGGGAAGCCTTCGGCGCCGAGGCGGACACCTTCGCAGGCCTCGCTGGGATGGGCGACCTCATCGTCACCTGCTGGCATCCGGCCGGTCGGAACCGGCGCGCGGGCGAGTTGATCGCCAAGGGAGCGACCCCGGCCGAGGCGGTCGAGGAGATCGGAACGGTGGAAGGGCTCACGACTGCCCCGGTCCTGAGGGATCTGTCACGCCGTGCAGGAATCGAGCTTCCGATCACGGAAGGGGTCTGCGCGGTCGTGGACGGCCGCAGCTTGACAGATTTAGCGCGCGGTCTTATGGGTAGGGAACCGACGCAGGAATGAGCATCAGGACCCTCTCGACGACCCTTGTCGCCGCGCTCGCGGTGCTTGCCGGCGGCTGCGGTGGCGGCGGCACGGCCACCGGAACCGACTCCGCTGCCTCGATCGTGCCGGCGAGCGCGGTTGTCTACGCGTCGATCAACCTCGACTCGGACTCCGACCAGTGGAAGAAGGCCGCGACGCTGGTGGACAAGTTCCCCGACGGCCGGAGGCTTCTGCGCCAGGCGGTGCAGGAGCTCGAGGAGGACCAGAACCGCGACTGGGAGCGGGACATCAAGCCCGCGCTGGGAGACCAGCTCGCGTTCGCCGTCCTCGACTTCCAAGACGACGAGCCCGTGCTCGTCGCGATCCTGAAGCCGGACGACAAGGACAAGCTGAACGCCCTGCTCGCGGACGAGGACAACGAGCCCGCCTTCACGACCGAGGTCGACGGGTGGACGGTGGTCTCCGACAAGCAGGCCTCGCTCGATGCGCTCCAGCGCGCAGCCGAAGGCGACACGCTGGCCGATTCGGACGACTTCCAGGCGACGATGGACGACCTTGGCGACGAGACGCTCGCCTCGGTCTACGTCAACGGGGCTCGGCTGGTCGAGGTCTTCCGCGGGCTCGCGGCCGCCGAAGGGGAAACGCAGACCTTTGAGCAGCTCTTCAGCCAGGGTCTCGGCCGATTCGAGTCCGCCGGCACCGCCCTCCTCGCCCGTGACGACGGCGTCGAGTGGAAGGCGCTCGCCAAGGGCCGGCCCGCCGAGAACGGGCAAGGCGGGTTCGGCGACGTTGCGCAGAGCTTCGATACGACGCTCGACGAACGCGTTCCCTCCGGCGCGCTGGCATTCCTGTCCTTCAACGGCTCCAACTACAAGCAACAGCTCGAGAACCTGACTCCCCAGCAACAGAGCATGCTGCGGCAGATCGAGTCGATGCTCGGTATCTCGATCGACGAGCTCGCGGATCTGCTCTCAGGGGAGGGTGGCGTGTACGTCCGCCCCGGCGCGCCGTTCCCCGAGGCGACCCTGATCCTCAAGGTGACCGATGAGGCGCAGGCCCGCGCGGTGCTCGACCGGCTGGCACGGCGGCTCGCCGCGCTGGGGGACGCGCAGGTGCAACAGACGGAGATCGCAGGGGTGCAGGCCGGCCAGGTTCGAGTCGGCTCGATCACGATCGCCTACGCCGTCTTCGACGGGATGGCCGTCGTCACGACGTCGCCGGCCGGCATCGAGGCGCTCAGGGAAGGCGGCGACACATTGAGCGACGACGACGCCTACAAGGACGCCCTCGAGACGGCCGGCGTTCCCGACGAGTCGTCCGGCTTCCTCTTCTGGAACATCGAGGACACGGTTCCGCTGCTCCGAAGCTACGCACAGCTCTCCGACGAGTCGATTCCGCCGGAGCTCTGGACGAACCTCGGCCCACTGCGCTCATTCGTCCTGTACGCCTCCGGCGACGAGGACACGGCGCGGGCGGACGCCTTCCTGAAGATCGAGTAAGCCGCTCCACGGACCCAGGTACCCTTCCGCCGCTGTGACGCGCGAGTTCCTCTTCACCTCGGAGTCCGTCACCGAGGGCCACCCCGACAAGATCGCCGACCAGGTCTCGGACACCGTCCTCGACGCCGTTCTCGCCGACGATCCCGGCGGGCGCGTCGCCTGCGAGACGCTGATCACGACGGGGCTGGTGGTCGTCGCCGGCGAGATCACGACCGAGACGTACGTCGACATCTCCCGCCTCGTGCGCGCCAAGATCGCCGAGATCGGGTACACGCACTCGGAGTGGGGCTTCGACGCGACGACGTGCGGCGTCGTCGTCGCAATCGACGAGCAGTCGCCCGACATCGCGCTCGGCGTCGACTCCTCCTACGAGGTGCAACACGACCCCGGCGACGATGATCCGCTCGACGCCGTCGGTGCAGGCGACCAGGGGATGATGTTCGGGTACGCGACGCGCGAGACGGCTGAGCTCATGCCGCTCCCGATCATGCTCGCGCACAAGATCTGCAAGCGGCTTGCGGAGGTGCGCAAGGCCGGTGATCTCCCGTACCTGCGGCCGGACGGGAAGGCGCAGGTGACGGTCCGCTACGAGGTCGACGAGCACGACCGCCAGCGTCCCGTCGAGATCGAGCGGCTGCTCGTCTCGACCCAGCACGCGGACGGGGTCGACCCAGAGGCCTTGATCAAGCCGGACATCATCGAGCGCGTGCTCCGTCCGATCCTGCCGCGCGACCTCTACGACGAGCGTCGTTTGGAGGAACGCGACTTCGTCTACGTGAACCCGACCGGCAAGTTCGTGATCGGCGGACCCATGGGGGACACCGGCCTGACCGGGCGGAAGATTGTCGTCGACACATACGGCGGTGCAGCCCGGCACGGCGGGGGCGCGTTCTCCGGAAAGGACCCGACCAAGGTCGACCGGTCGGCCGCTTACGCGGCTCGGTACGTCGCCAAGAACCTGGTTGCAGCCGGTCTCGCCGATCGCTGCGAGGTCAACGTGGCCTATGCGATCGGCGTCGCCCATCCCGTGTCGATCGCGGTGCGGACGTTCGGAAGCGAGAGGATCCCGGTGCCCAGGATCGAGGAGCTCGTGCGCGAGCACTTCGACCTACGCCCGGCGGCCATCTTGCGCGACCTCGATCTGCGCCGGCCGATCTTCGCCAAGACGGCGGCGTACGGGCACTTCGGGCGCGACGACCACGACTTCACCTGGGAGCGGGTCGACAAAGCACGCGCCTTGCGCGAGGCCGCGGGCCTCGACGGCGAGCCGGAGGCACCTGCGGACGCCGGCACGACTGCGCCGGTCGCCGCGTACGACGTCCACGACGCTTAAGGCTTTCCCGCCGGGATCGAGTCGGCTACCGCGCGGGGCGAACGAAGAGGCCGGCGGCGGCCTTCTCCGCGACGCCGCGCGAACCGCCGTCCAGTCTCACTGAGAACTGGCCCGCCGCGGGCTGCGCCTCCTCGAGCTCGATCTCGGCTCCGGGCACCAGCCCTTGGTCGTAGAACCAGTGCAGGAGCTCGCCGTCGTGCTCAGCGAGGCGGACGATGGTGGCCCGCTCGCCGGGCTCCAGCTCGGCCAGCGAGGTCAGCTCGCGGTTCTCGGCCTGTTCGAGAGCGGGGTCGACGGGCCAGCCGTGCGGACAGCGTTCCGGATTGCCGAGCTTCTCGGTGATC
>JBKOXM010000084.1:0-11281 GCA_046724925.1 Actinomycetota bacterium
ATCGGGGTGTGTCGGACGGGAACGTGTGTTCGGTCGAGGTGCTCGGCGCCGCTCCAGCGCCACTCCGCAGCCGATTCGCAGAGTCCGGCGCGGACCGGATTCTCGAGGATGTAGGCGATCGTCGCGTCGAGGTGATCCTCGTCCTCGACCACCCACGCCGAGTATCGGTCGCCGAACAGATGGCCCTTGCGATCGTGGCGGCGATTGAAGCGCTGCGCATAGACCCCGTTCAGCCGGTGGAGCCCGCGCGCCATCATCTTCACGGTCGTCTCGATGAGCAGGTGGTAGTGCGTTCCCATCAGGCAGAACGCGATGCAGCGCCAGCCGAACCTCGCGACGGATTCACCGAGCAGCTCCAGGAAATCGAGCCGGTCGTCGTCGTCGGCGAAGACTGGTGCGTCGTGGACGCCGTTCGTCGTGATGTGGAACACGCCGTCAGGCAGCTCGGAGCGAATCAGTCGTGCCATGGATCGAGGGTACGGGCGCCGACGAACGAATCACGACGGTTCTCGCTAGCTGTTACACACTCGGCACACGACGTTGCTGGGGTGCGCCCCTCCAGGGTCAGACCCTGGAAATTGGGCTTGGTCCCGGAGGGCTAGCGGAGCAACCGGCACACGTCGCGCGGGTGGGCGACGTAGTCGATCTCGAGCTCCCCGGCGACGATCGTGCCGTAGCCGAGGAGGCGGCCCAGCGGGCTCTGTTCCACCTCGACCGTCCCGATCCGATTCAGCCGCACCGCGGCCGCCCGCCGTCGCAGCGTGCCGTGGCTGACGAACAGCTTCTCGCTCGTCACGACGACTCGAGTGCGCTCCCACCGCCACACCGCTCGTAGCGCAATCACAGCCGCGATTCCGAGCAGCACCGCGCCGCCCAGAGACCACGGCCACCCGGCCAGCGCGCCGCCGAGCCCGACCAGCGTCAGCGCGAGAGCGCGCGCAAACGGGCGCGCGAGGACGATCTCGTGCCGACGCGCGTCGAGCCGGATTCGCTCGTCCGGAGCCGCGAGCACAACGCGCCGTTCGACAGGCCGCCAGGCGCTCCTGCGTTTGTCCACCATGCAACGGGGCCAGAACCTTCGAGATGCGTCAGACCGCTGCACGGGCGTTCGTCGCGACCCTGGTGGTCGGGGGCACGGTCGTCCTCGCGCTCGCACTGTGGAAGATCAGGATCGTCGTTGCGCTGCTCTTCCTCGCGTTCATCCTCGCAGCCGCGATGCGGCCTAGCGTCGATGCGCTCCGGCGGCGAGGAGTGCCGCGCGGGGCCGGGATCCTGATCCATTACGCAGTTCTGTTCGGGCTGCTTGCGCTCTTTCTGTGGCTCGTGGTTCCTCGCGCGATCGACCAGGTGCAGAGCGCGCTCGGGGACGAGCCTCGCAGCCGGCTGCAGCAGGAAGCCCGGGAGGCGACCGGGATCAAGCATGACCTCCTGACGGGCCTTCAGGACCGTCTCGAGGAGCTCCCCTCGGCCCGCGAGTTCGTCGACCCCGCGCTCGAGATCACGCTGACCGCGTTCGAGATCTTCATCGCGATGTTCTTCGTCCTCGCCGCAGCCGCCTACTGGATCTTCGAGCGCGAGCGGGCCGAGGATCTCGTCTGCTCGGTGCTGCCGCGCCCAAGGCGAAAGCTGGTTCGCGACACCTGGGAGCTGATCGACCTCAAGCTCGGGGCCTACGTGCGTGGCCAAGGATTGCTGATCGTGCTGGTCGCAACGGTTCTGTCGCTGATCTTCTGGGCCATCGGGCTGCCGTTCTGGCTGCTGATCGGGACGTTCGCAGGCATAGTCGAGATCGTTCCCGTGATCGGGCCGCTTACCGCGGGCGCGCTGGCGGTCGGCGTCGGGCTCACCGTGAGCTGGCAGCTCGCGTTGGCAGCGGGAGTCGCGGTGCTGGTCGTGCGGCTGCTCGAGGACTACCTCGTGATTCCACGGGTACTCGGAGACGCCGTCGGGCTTTCGCCCTTGCTCGTCCTCGTAGCCGTCGCCTCGTCGGCGATCCTGTTCGGAGAATTCGCCGTGTTCCTCGCGATCCCGCTCGCCGCGGTGATCGGGACGCTCGTCGAGGTGGTCGTCCTCGACATGAACCCGGCCGAGGAGGACGTGCCCGCAGTGCTCTTCCCGGCGCAGGACGCGGAGGGATGAGTGCGTCTACGCCGGCTCCGCCGCGAGTGGCTCACGGCCGCGCGGAAAGTGTCTGAACGCAGTCAGCGCCCAGTCGTCGTCACGCCAGATGAACGTTCGAACCGAGAGCCGCCGCGTGTCCACCTCGTAGATGTGGAGGCCACGTGCTTCTCCGCGCCGATTCGGCCGAGGCTGGCCGAGCCCGGGAGCGATCGAGACCGTGACGGCGCGCTCCGCGCCGGTCGACACCTCGAACTCACGACGCTCGCAGATCGTGGACTGATGGATATGGCCTGCGAGGATCAACTCGGCGCCCGCAGACACCAGCGCGGCGAGTACGGCGTTTCGGCGAGCGACCGGCTTCTTGCGCGAACGCCAGGGCGCGCCGAGGAGATGGTGGTGCAGCGTGACGATCCGGAGCGCGCCGTCCGGCGCCTCGGCGAGCAGCCGTTCGGCCTGCTCGAGCTGCCCGCGGCGTACACCGCCTGATTGGTGTCGCCACGCGCGCACCGAGTTCAAGCCGACGACGTGCAGAGCATCTGAGCGATAGACCGGCTCCGTCGTCTGCCATTGCCGTTCGAACTCCCGGAACGTGCTCGTGAAGCGCGCAGGGAACGTGTACGGGATGTCGTGGTTGCCGGGGATGACATGAAGCGGCGGGCCAAGGCTGCGCAGAAACCGCGCTGCCTGCTCGTGCTGGTCGCGCCGGCCGCGGTGGGTCAGATCGCCGCTGGCGATCACGAGCTCGGGCGGGTTTCGCTCGATCAAGACGCGGAGCGACCGCTCCATCGCCGGATCCTCGCGCGTGCCGAAATGCAGATCCGAGACGTGGAGCACGCGGGTGGGCACGGCCGGGACACGCTATACACTCAATTCATGAGCGAGGAATCCGCAGAGGTCTTCGACGACCTCTATCTCGGGTTGCGGGCCGGCGGTGCGATGCGCAAGAAGCGTCGCGGCGAGCCGCTCACGACCGAGGAGCAGGAAGCGCTTGGACGCTGGGTGGGTCTCTCGGCGGTTCGCAAGGCTGTCGCGATCGGCGCCTTTGCGCTCGGCACTTTCGGCTTGGGCTTCACCCTCGGCGGCCTCATCTTCGGTCGCTGGCGCAAGGCCAACTCCTAAGAGAACGCGCAGTTGGCGGCGCGTCGCCTCGCCTTGCCCACCAGTCTGCTAAAGCCGCTTGCGTAGGAGCTCGTACTCGTCGGCGGTCAGGGCCCCTGCGTCGCGCAGATCGCCGAGCTTTCTCTGTAGAGCCTCCGCTTCGGCCGTCGAAGCGGGTTCGATCCCCCAGCGTCTGCGCAGCTTCCGGATTCCCACCCCGTGCGTCGGCAGACGCTGAGCCTCGGGCCCGGTGATCCCGCGTCGCTGAACGACACGGCGGTACGCAACCAGGATCAGAGTCGCGAGGATGATCGCGCCGAGCAAGGCTCCGGCCGATTCCGCGACGGCGTAGCCGATCCCGCCGCCGATCAGGATCGCGCCTGCGCCGATCAAGCTCATCAGCCAGATCGGCATTGGATCTGGCCCCGGGAGCGCGAAGCGCGCTGCCGCCGTCACGGCCGCTCCGGCGATCGCCAGACCGATCAGGCCGACGATGACGTCCATGCGCGGACGCTAGACGCGGATGCGAGTCATGTGCAAGAAACGACGGCGAGCCGCGTGGCGGCCCGCCGTCCTGCCTCGCTTCGGCGTCAGACTTGCGCGCGTCGGTCGACGCTCGGCAAGAACCGCTGGACCACCGTGACCAGGATCGCGGCCACAATCACCGCGAGGATCCAGCCAAGCCAGCCGCCGATCAGCAATCCGACGATCAACACCGACGCGATGCCGATCGCGATCGTGACGAGCCAACCCATGGGGTCGGGACCCGGGTTCACGAGACGCCCGAGGGCACCGACGATGACGCCGGCGATGATCAATCCGATGATCTCACCCATGGCTGGGGTCTCTCCGCTTTCGGATGCGGCCAAACGCCGCGAGAAACGTGTTAGGCGCTGGGAAGACGGAGGAACGGCAGGTAGCCAGCGAGGTCGACGACGCCGGCGTCCGGCAACTCGTCGACCTGGCAGATTGCAGCGCGCAGCGTCTCGGCTTGCTTCACGCGCAGCCACCGCTCATACGACCATCTGGGCGGGAGCGAGCGCACGATCTTCGCGCGCCGGAGCTGATCCGCGATCAATGCGCGGCCGAGCGTGAGCGTGGCGTGCCGTTCGGCGATCGCGGCCTCGTAGGCCGTGCGATTGCCGCCGAACGCTCCCGCCACGATCTCCTCCTCGACGCGAAGGACGTCCTCGGACTCGACGCGCGCGTGGCGTGCGTCGATCGCCCAGGTCAGGAGCGTCGTGAGAGCGGCTCGGCGGCCGAGCTGTCCCGCTTCAGCAGTGACGGCGGCCAGTTGCGTGAGCGTCGCCGCGTCAATCGCGTCTCCGCGACCGAGTGAGCAATGAACCGTCCGCGGAAGCACGATCTGCCCTTCCGTCAGCGACGTGCTGAAGGTCACACCCGCGCTTGCGGCCCGCAGCGGCCCGTTGCACAGCGCGGGATCGCGCACCCAGAGGTACACGCAAGCCGTGATCGGCTTCTGCGGATCGACGCTCGTCGGCGTCAGGTCGGGAAAGTTGCCCCATCCCCACGACCAGTCGGACCCGACCGGCGCGCCTGCCTCGGCCCGTTCGGCGGCAACCTGCCGCGCCGCGAGCGTCTCCCATTTGACCACGCGCAGCCAATTGCTGAGAGGCAGGCCCTCCCGACCGCCGAATCCGCGTCCGCTCTGGAACCCGTGCATGAGCCCGAGCCGGTCCGGGGGAACACCGAGTGCGTGGAACTGGCTCAGGACGCGTCGCATCGCTATCCGGCGCTTGCGGCTCCCGATCACGGGGCCCAGCTTCGAGATGTAGCGGCCGTCGAAATGAACCTCGAGCACGATGTCCGACACCGCCGCCACCTGGAGCCACCAAAATGCAGCCTCCGCGCTCGCCGTGAACGGCTTCGGCTTGGTCGGCACGAGGAGGTACGGGTGCACGCCGCGGGCGTCCAGCTCTCTCAGCAGCGCTAGGACTCCCGCCCGATACTGGGCGTTGCCCGCCGACCAGGGAGTCGGAAGCCACGCCCCCTGGAGCTCGTTGAGCGCGACAAGCGGGGTCGAGCAGCCCGATTGCGTCGCGGCACGCACGGCGAGGCGCCCTGCAGCATCGGCGATCGATGCCGGGTCGGCGGGCCTGGCCGTGTTGCCGACGTGCCGCTGCAGCTTCATCTCCCAGTAGACGGTGTGGGCACCCAAGGTGCGCAGCTCGAGTGGCACCACGTTCCCGCTCGACGCGAGCACGAGCGGCGGCCGCGCTGGGCCGAAGATCTCGTTGCGGATCACCGGAGACACGGACACTTCCGCGAACTCTGCTCTGAGCGGCAACGTGGTGGGCAGGCCGCATTGAGCGTGCCGCCAGCTCTGGGCTGAGGCGGCGACACTCGGAGGAACCATCAGCGCGAGCGCGCCCAGACCGGCGAGGACCAGGAGAGGGCGACTCACACAGAACCGAGCGTAACGCCGCATGCGGTCGTTATCGGCGTGTACCTGCGGATCGTGAGCCCGTTAGCGCTCGAGTGCGAACAGCGCGCCGAGCCGCGATCAAACCAGGTCGCTGACGGTCAGGCCGGTTCGGGCAACCGACCTTCTGCCGGACGTAATGCCCCGACGTAGACGCCTGCCAGCACGAGCGCTCCGCCGGCGACGAGCCCGCCCGTAATGGGCTCGTCGTCGAGCCAGGCCGAGAGCAGGACTGTCACGACCGGGGTGACAACGAACGCATACGCGGCGCGAGAGGCGCTCCAGAAGCGGATCACGAGGGCATACAGGACGAACACGACTCCTGACCCGATCGCGACCATGTATGCGAGAGCGACCCACGTCGCGGTCTCCTCCGGCATGGCGATCGACTCCCCCACGAGCAGGGAGAGCCCCAACAGCGTTGCGGCGCCGACTGCCATCCCGACCGCATTCAACGTCACCGGGTGCACGGTTGGAAAGCGGCGCACCAGAACGGTGCCCTGCGCGAAGCACAGCACGGCGCCAAGCACAGCCAGCACCGAGAGGAGCGGCACCGATTCCCGTTCCGAAACACCCGAGATCAATGCGATTCCGGCCACCGCAAGGACCGTTCCGGCCACAGCCGCACCACGGAGACGCTCCTGTCGCTGCGCGACAGCAAGCAGCAACGTCGCCAGCGGCACGAGCGCGAGTAGGGTCTGCGCGAGCCCGGCGTGCAGACGGACGAGTGCGTAGTAGGCCAGGCCGAAGGCGCCGCCGAAGGTCAGCAGCCCGTACAAGAGTGCGCCGGCGAACGCGTGTCCACGCGGCACCGCCAGTTTCATTGCGCCCATCACGGCGACGAGGAGACCGGCCGCAAGCCCGAAGCGGAGACCCGCACCCCACAAGGGATCGAGCTCACGGTTGCTGAAGCGCACGCCTACCCCATTTCCACCCGCGAGCACGGCCTCCGCGAAGAACGCTGCCAGCGCGACTCGATCGCGATCGAGGTGCACAAAGCAACCCTACGGGGGGCCGCTTGTGCGAAGGGACGCGTTCGAGACGTCCTTCAGCAGGCGAGTCTCAGGCGGGCTGGCGGGCGAGCCGCTCTTCGTAGCGGGCTCGAGCGCGAGCCGCCATCGCTTCGCGATCGCGCGGCGGGGCCGAGGTGACGAGCTCCTCGAGCAGGTGCAGGGAGGCGTGGGTTACCTCTTCGACGGCACGCGTGAATGCTTCTTCGTTCACCTGTGACGGCCTCGCGAACCCGCTGATCTTGCGCACGTACTGGAGCGCTGAGGCACGCACCTCGTCCTCGCTCGCGGCCGGCTCGACGTTGTAGAGCGTCTTGATGTTGCGGCACATGGCCGCAGAGTAGCCGCTGAGGCGCCGCTTGACGGCGCCGACAAACGCGAACGGGATTGGCACGCGCTTCGCGCGATCCTAGGACGCGTAGCGTTTCATTCGCGCCGGTGGGCGGCGGGTCAAGCGTCTGAACCGACCGGTCGACATGTCCGACCAAGCTGGCGCCGCCGACTAAGCAGCGGCTTCTTCGAGGGCGTTCAGCTCGCGGCGCAGGTCCTTGATCTCGTCTCGGAGCTTGGCCGCGTACTCAAACCGGAGCTCGTCCGCGGCGGTGAACATCTCCTGCTCGAGGTCGATCGCCAGCTTCTCGAGCTCCTCGCGACTCATCCCCTCGACCTCGCGCTTCCCTCGGCGGCGGCGAGACGGCACGTGCGGCTGCTCGAGCGAGAGGAACTCAGCGATGTCGGAGACGCCCTTCTGGATGGTCTCCGGCGTGATTCCGTGCTCCTCGTTGTAGGCGAGCTGCTTCGCGCGCCTCCGGTTCGTCTCGTCGAGCGCCGCCTGGATCGCCTGCGTCATCTTGTCCGCGTACAGGATCACCTTGCCGTTCACGTTCCGGGCCGCTCGGCCGATCGTCTGGATCAGCGCGGTCTGGCCTCGGAGGAAGCCTTCCTTGTCGGCGTCGAGAATCGCGACCAGCGAGACCTCCGGGAGGTCCAGGCCCTCGCGCAGGAGGTTGACGCCGACGAGCACGTCGTACTCGCCGAGCCGTAGCTCGCGGATGATCTGAATCCGCTCGAGCGTGTCGACCTCGGAGTGCAGGTAGCGCGCTTTCACCCCGGATTCGAGCAGGTAATCCGTCAGGTCCTCCGCCATCTTCTTCGTCAGCGTCGTCACGAGAACGCGCTCGCCGACCTCCTCGCGCCGCCGCACCTCGTTGAGGAGGTCGTCGATCTGGTTCTTCGTCGCCCGCAGCTCGACGTCGGGATCGACGATTCCGGTCGGCCGTACGAGCTGCTCCGCTACGCGGGTCGAATGGCGGAGCTCGAACGGGCCCGGCGTAGCCGAGACGAAGACCATCTGCGGCACCTTGCGCAGGAACTCGTCGAACCGGAGAGGGCGGTTGTCGAGCGCCGAGGGCAAACGGAAGCCGAAGTCGACGAGCGTCTGCTTGCGCGAGCGGTCGCCCTCGTACATGCCCCCGAGCTGGGGGACGGTCTGGTGCGACTCGTCGATGAAGACGACGAAGTCCTCGGGGAAGTAGTCGAGCAGCGTGAAGGGATGAGAGCCAGGTGGGCGACCCTCGAGGATGCGCGAGTAGTTCTCGATCCCGGAGCAGAAGCCGAGCTCCTGCAGCAACTCGAGGTCGTACTCGGTGCGCTGCCGCAGCCGGTGTGCCTCGAGCAGCTTGTTCTCCGCTTCGAGCTCCTTGCCGCGCTCCTGGAGCTCATGACGAATCTCGCCGAGCGCACGTTCGATCGTCGGTTTCGACGTCACGTACTCGGTCGCCGGCCAGATCGCGACGTTGTCCAGCTTCGCGTACACCTCGCCCGTGAGCGGGTCGAAGTGCGTGATCTGCTCGACCTCGTCGCCGAAGAACGAGATCCGGTAGGCGGTTTCGGAGTTCGCGGGCTGCACCTCGACGACGTCGCCCTTCACGCGAAAGCGACCTCGACCGAGGATCGAGTCGTTGCGTGAGTACTGGCTGTCGATCAGCTTGCGCAGGACGAGATCGCGATCGTGCTCCTCCCCCACCTCCAGGATCAGCACGCGCTCGCGCCACTCCTCCGGCGAGCCCAGCCCGTAGATGCACGAGACGGAGGCGACGATCACGACGTCGCGGCGGGTGAACAGCGCCGAGGTGGCGGCAAGGCGGAGACGCGCGATGTCCTCGTTCTGCGACGAGTCCTTTTCGATGTAGAGGTCTGCCTGCGGCACGTACGCCTCGGGCTGGTAGTAGTCGTAGTACGAGACGAAGTACTCGACCGCGTTCGTCGGGAAGAACTCGCGGAACTCGTTGCAGAGCTGCGCGGCAAGCGTCTTGTTGTGTGCGATCACGAGCGTCGGCTTCTGCACTTGCTCGATCGTCCAGGCCATCGTGGCGGTCTTGCCGGTGCCCGTCGCGCCGAGCATCGTCTGGTAGCGCTCGCCCGATCGGAGGCCTTCGGCGAGCGCGGCAATTGCCTCCGGCTGGTCGCCGGTAGGCGCGTAGACATCGGATGTTTTGAACTCGGGCACGCAGGGACAGGGTACTGACATGACCGCGACGGACGTTCCGCGCGCAATGCCGGCTCTTGCCGCTTCGCGGCCTCCCTACGAGAGCTATGCCGTGATCGTCGGGGCCTTCGCCGGGCTCCTCGGTGCGGCCGGCGCGCTGGGGCGTTTGCTCGACCGCGACCCGCAATGTCAGAACACCCTCGACCTCGTCGTCCTCTCGGCAGCCACCTTCAAGCTCGCGCGAACCCTCGCGCGCGACGAGGTCGCGAGCTTCGTCCGCGAGCCCTTCGTCCGCGGCCACGCGCACTCAGGTGAGGACGAAGAGCCCGTGCAGACGGGCGGGGTGGAGCAGGCAATCGGCGAACTCGTCACATGTACTCGGTGCGTCGGTACGTGGGCGGCTGCCGGCCTCGCGTCGACGCAGCTTCTGGCGCCGCGATTCGGCCGACTCCTAACTTGGTCGCTCGGAGCGGCGGCCGCAAGCGACTTCCTGCAAGCGGCCTTCGCCGCACTGACACAGAAGGCGAACCAGCTCGAAGAACACTCGGCTTAGCTCGCGTCGGGCTTTCGGGGGTGACCTTCGACGAGCCGACGCTGTGGAAAAGCCGGCACGGTTTCGTTCCCCTTAGGGTCAGACCCTGGAGGAAGGGACACGGCCTTTACGCGGGCCGCCTCCTTACGCGGAACCGCCGAGGCGAGTGAGCTCTGCGGAGAACCTTCGCGGCTCCGACCGAGAAAGCCAACGAGCTCGAGAGGTGGGCGCCCTAGTCCCGAATGCGCGGCCGCACGATCGCGCGGAGCCGCTGCTGGGCGACCGCACGCAGGCCGGGAATGCCCGTGCAGATCTCACACCGGTATGTCTGAACCGTTCCGTCGGTTCCCCCGGTAACGATGCGCGGGCCCTTGGCCGAGAACGACGCGGCCTGAAGCGGGCCGGTATGCCCACGGAGGAAGAACAGGAAATCGGCGCTTCGGGTTTCCCAGAGCCCCGCCGCGGACGGCCCGGCGGTGACGATCCACCGGCCGTCTGCGCTGAAGCTCGCCTCGCTGACGGTCGCCACGTGCAATCGGAACAGCTTGACGTGTGCCCCACTCGAGGCGTTCCAGGTTCGCGCATCGCCGTCCACGCTCGCCGTGAGCAGGAGTCTTCCGTTTGGGCTGAACTTGGCAGACGTGACGTCTTCTTCATGCTCGTCGAGAACCGCGACCTGCTTGCCGCTGACCGGATTCCACAGCCGCGCTGTGTCGTCCGCGCTCCAGGTCACGACGCGAGTTCCCTTCCCATTGAATGCGGCTCCGCGGATCTCCTCCGTGTGTCCCCTCAAAGTGGCCACGAGTTGCCCGTCGCGGACTCGCCAGATGTGGGCGAGCTCATCCGATCCCGCGGTAACGAGCAGTCGACCGTCCGCACTGAACGAGGCGGCGAAGAGGCGACCGCCGTGCTCGAGAACGCGTACCAAGCTCCCAGAACGACGCCAGATGCGTGCTCTGCCGTCGTCGCCGGCGGTCACGACAAGCGTCGCGTCGCGGTTCGCGGCAGCGGCCCGCACCGGTGCTCCATGGCGGAACGTCGCTACCCGTGCTCCCGTGGCGACCGTCCAAAGGGCGGACGTGCCGTCCAGGCTCGCCGTGAGGACGAGCTTGCCGCCGTCCACGAAGGCAGCGCGTGTCACCGCTCGGTCGTGACTCAGGCTCCGAACCGGACCGCCGCGCCGGCGCCAGATTCGTGCTGATCCGTCCGCGCTCGCGCTGACGATCAGGTTGCCGTTTGGACTGAAGGAGGCGCCTGCGATCGCCTGTTCGTGACGGCCGACGAGGCTGAGCCGATTGGCGCTGCGTGGATCCCAGATCCGGGCGGTCCCGTCGTTGCTCGCGGTCAGGACGGCGCCGCCGTCGCTGCGGAAGGAGATGCTGGTCACCGCCTCGTCGTGCCCGCCCAGGACGACAGCGCCGCTGCCGGCCGGCTGGAACCAGAGCCTCACGCTCCCGGCGTCGTCCCCGGTGGCGATCACCTGTCCATCGGGACTGAAGATCGCCGTCCTGACCTCATGTCGATGCGGCGAGAAGGTGAACAGCAAGTCGCCCGTGTCGGCTCGATAGAGCCTAGGAATAGCGTCACCA
>JBKOXM010000074.1:0-4665 GCA_046724925.1 Actinomycetota bacterium
GCCGAGATGAGCGCATGCGAGCCCTCCACCTCATGTGTCATCGCCTTCCCGACGTCGTGAAGGAGCGCCGCGCGCTTGACGGTCTTCACCCCTGCTTCGAGCTCCGTCGCCATCACGCCTGCTAGATGGACGACCTCGAGCGTGTGCTTGAGGACGTTCTGGCCGTAGCTCGTGCGGTAGCGGAGGCGGCCGAGAATCTTGATCAGCTCGGAGTGGAACTCGCCGCAGTTCGCTTCGAATACAGCCTGCTCCCCGGCTTGGACGATGTGGTCGTCGATCTCGGCCTTCGACTGGTAGTACGTCTCCTCGATCCGCGCGGGGTGGATCCGCCCGTCCTCGATCAGCTTCCCGAGGGTCAGCTTCGCGATCTCGCGGCGGATCCCGTCGAATGACGACAGCACGACCGCGCCAGGAGTGTCGTCGATGATGATGTCCACGCCGGTGAGGTGCTCGAGCGTTCGGATGTTGCGGCCCTCCCGCCCGATGATGCGGCCCTTCATGTCATCGGAGGGCAGCTCGACGATCGAAACGGTCGTCTCCGCCGCATGGCTCGCCGCTACGCGCTGGAGCGCGTCCGCCACGAGGTTGCGCGCGCGCCGACGGGCCTCGCTGCGCGCTTCCTCGTCCATCTGGCGCACGCGGCGTGCGAGCTCGTGCCGGACCAGCTCCTCCGAGCGCTCGAGCAGCTGGGCCTTCGCCTCCCCCTCGGTCATCCCTGAGATCCGCTCGAGCTCGCGCATTTCTTGATCCTTGGCGTGTTTCAGCTCGTCGTGGAGCTCCTTCGAGGACAGCTCGCGATCGTTCACACCCTGCTCGCGACGGGCGAGCTCCGTCATTTTGTTGTCGAGCTCCTGCTCCTTCGTGCGCGTCCGTTCCTCGGCCTTGATCAGCTCCCCGCGACGGCCGGCGATCTCGGCCTCGATGTCCGCCCGCATCGCCACGGCCTGCTCGCGCGCCGCGATCTTCGCCTCCCGCCGCAGCACATCTGCTTCTTGCTTCGCCTCGGTGAGGATGAGCGAGCGGCGCTGTCGAGCCGCCCCGAGACGCGTGGAGCCGAGGAACACGATCGCCACGACCGCAGCCGCGACACCTACAACCACTCCGATCGCGATCCCGATGACGACGAGCATGCGCGCCCCCTGCTGGCCGGGGTCCCGGCCTGTGCGACGTCGGTTGTCCCGCGGCGTCCGCGGTGCCCCACCCGGCATCCGCCGGCACGGGGATCTCCCGAATCGGTCGAGGCGGGAGCGAGCCGCCTCTGGGCTCGGCCCCTAGGCCGTCGTCAGTGGCTCAGGTCTATCGGTCGTCGTGGTCAAGCCGCTCGATTGGATTCTCGTTTGCAGAAACGGATTCGGAAAATGCCGCTATGCAGGAAAAATGTCGAATGGAAACATTCATATCCTAGCGCTCGGCGGAGCGTCCCCGCAACGCGGGTTCTGACGATCGCTTTAATCGAGCGGCCCGACGGCAGCCTCGATTGCGTCCTCTCCGAAACCTCGGCGAGCCAACAGACGAGCCGTTCGGGCGCCGCGTCCGTGTGCCGCGACCAAGCGGCGCGCACGCTCGCTTTCAGGCTCGATCATGGCCAAAGCCTCCTCGACGAGATCGGCCGCGACGGCCTGTCGCGACAGGTCGAACCGGATGGCCGCGTCACCCATTCCGCGGCCGGCCAGGCTCTCCGCCCGTGTCCGGGCAACGCGGGCGTCGTCGACGACGCCTACGGCCTCGAGCGTCGCGAGAGCTTCCTCGCGGGCGGCCGGCGCGGTGCGACGCTGCTCGAGCCGGCGGCGCAGGTGCTGCGAGGACAGATCTCGGTACCGGAGCGCCTGGGTCGCCTGCTCGAGCGCCTCGCTCCTGCGCAGCTCCCGGCGCAGGTCGCGCAGCCGTTCGCGAGTCAACCTTTCACCCACCGTGAGGCCGACGTGAAGGACCACGTCGCCCGGGATCGTGCGCCAGCGCGCACCGTCGAGCTCCACCGCAACCCGGCCGCGACTCCGCTCGCGCAAGCCGGTGACGCAGACCACGGCTTACCTCTCCGCCGCGACCTCCTCGGGCTCTGGCTCCAGTTCCTTCGCAGCCTCGCCTTCCTCCGCGGAGGGCAGAAGCCGCGCCGACACCACCTGCTCGGGCCCGAGCTCCAGCTGAATCTGGCCCAAGATCTGCTGCGCAACGTCGGGATGCTCGCGCAGGAAGGCAGTCGCA
Organism: Actinomycetota bacterium; assembly: GCA_046724925.1. GTDB lineage: Bacteria > Actinomycetota > Thermoleophilia > Gaiellales > Gaiellaceae > JBKOXM01. Next base: position 2,203 of record JBKOXM010000074.1, read on the forward strand.
TTCTGCCGCCCCTGGCCGAGTCGTTCGTCGCCGAAGCTGAAGTAGGAACCGGACTTGGTGACGGTCTTGCGGTCGACCGCCGCGTCGAGAACCGTGCCTTCCCAGGAGATCCCCGAGCCGTAGATGATGTCGAACTCCGCCTGCTTGAACGGCGGCGCGACCTTGTTCTTCACCACCTTCACGCGCACGCGGTTCCCGATCGCCTCGACACCTTCCTTCAGCGTCTCGATCCGGCGGATGTCGAGCCTTACGGACGAGTAGAACTTGAGCGCCCGGCCGCCCGGCGTCGTCTCGGGATTGCCGAACATGACGCCGATCTTCTCGCGGAGCTGGTTCGTGAAGATGCAGATCGTGTCGGTGCGGTTGAGCGTGCCGGCGAGCTTCCTCAGCGCCTGGCTCATCAGGCGTGCCTGGATGCCGGGCAGGCTGTCGCCCATCTCCCCTTCGATCTCGGCCTTCGGCGTCAGCGCGGCGACCGAGTCGACTGCGACGACCGCGAGCGCGCCCGAGCGGATGAGGAGCTCGGCGATCTCGAGCGCCTGCTCTCCCGTGTCGGGCTGAGAGACGAGGAGGTCGTCGATGTTGACCCCGATCCGCTTCGCGTAGGCCGGATCCATCGAATGCTCTGCGTCGATGAAGGCCGCGATACCTCCGCGGCGCTGGGCTTCGGCGATGACGTGGTAGACGAGCGTCGTCTTGCCCGATGACTCCGGGCCGAAGATCTCCACGATGCGACCGCGTGGCAGCCCGCCGATCCCGAGCGCGAGATCGAGCGCGAGCGATCCTGTCGAGACCGCGCCGATCGAGACTGCCGCGCGGTCGGTCATCCGCATGACCGATCCCTTGCCGAACTGCCGCTCGATCTGACCGAGCGCAACGTCGAGAGCTTGCTCGCGATCCAACCTATTGCTCCTTCCGGTAGTTGCGCCGCACCTACCCTCCTAGCGCAAACGAATCGAGTACGTCGTACTGCGCCCCGGTCGGTCGCAGCAGTGAATGGTAGACGGCGACATCGGACGGACTGACCTCCCCCAGGTCGGGCACCGGCGGTTTGAGCTTCGGTGGCAGTCTGAAGCGAAGGACCGTGACGTGCGGCAGCCATTTCCGCTTCTCCGGCGTGTACGCCCCGAGCCGCTCCAGCCTGTTGTGCACGTCGTCTGCGAGCGCTGTTGCACGGCCTCCTTCGTCTTTGAACGCGAGCATCCCGACGCTCTTGGTCTCGCGATAGCGGGCCGCCCGCAGGTCGATCGGCTTTGCTTTGGAGGCCGCCTGTCGCACCTGCCTGGCGATCGGCTCCAGATCCCCGACGGGGCGCCTGCCCAGGAATGCCAGCGTGATGTGAAGCTGGTCGCGTCTGACGAGGCGGACGTCCGCGCGGAGATGCTCGCTCTGCCACTCGACGATGCGATCGAGCGTGCCTTCAGGCAGGCGAAGCGCGATGAAGAGACGAAGAGCCTCACGGCCCTCGACGCTAGCAGCGGGAATCACGCCGATCCCTCACGATTCTGTGTCAGATGCCGCCGCAGCAGATGCAGGACGGCGACAGCGGCTCGTTCGCGAATCGCCTCGCGGTCTCGCCCGAAGACGAAGTTGCCGGCAAGCTCACCGTCGCTGCCGACCGCGTGGAAGTAGACGAGGCCTACGGGCTTGTCGGGCGTCCCACCCCCCGGTCCGGCAATCCCCGTGACCGAGATGCCGAGGTCGGCACCCAGTCGTTCGCGAGCGCCCCTGGCCATCGCCGCCGCGACCTCGGCCGAGACTGCACCGTGGCGCTCGAGCATCGCCTGCGGAACTCCGAGCTGCTCGCGCTTGACGTCGTCGTCGTAGGCCACGATCGCGCCGCGGAAGATCTCGCTGGAGCCCGGAATCGAGGTCAGCCGCGCTCCCACGAGCCCGCCCGTGCAGGACTCGCCCGCGGCCAGCGTCAAGCCGCGCGCACGCGCCAAGTCGAGCACCATCTCTTCGATCGGCCGGCCGTCGCGCGCGAACAGGAACCGGTCGAGTCGGGTCGAGAGCTCGCGCTCGATCGCGTCGGCTCGCCTCTCGCCCCCGTCGTCGACCACGAGATCGACGTGAATCTCGAAGTCGTGAGCGCAGATGGTCGCCTCGACGCCCTCGCCGTCGCCGCCGGCCTCGGCAAGCGCAATTGCCACAGCGGACTCGCTCGCACCGTAGAAACGAAGCAGCCTGCGCCCGGGAGCCTTCGCGCGCGCGAGCACGCGCTGCACTGGTTCGCTCGCGAGCGCGTGGCGCCAAAGGCGCCGCAGCTCGCCCGGCGGTCCCGGGAGCACCACGACTGCCGTTCCGTTCAGCTCGAGGACGAGACCTGGAGCGGTTCCCGCCAGGCCGAGCGAGACGGCTCCCTCCGGGATCGTCGCCTGCTTGCGAACGCCCAGCTCGAAGTCCGTGAACGGGCGGTGGAGGCGCTCGGCGATCCTGCGGGAAACCTCCTCGATCTCGTGC
>JBKOXM010000057.1:0-7785 GCA_046724925.1 Actinomycetota bacterium
GAGCCAGCGCGCCGGCGCGGGCAACGCGCGAGCCAACAGCAGTACCCCGTGGTCAGTGGGGTCGCGACCACGATCCCGGCGAGCTGTGCGATCCAGATCGGCCACTTGAACCTGGTCGCGAGCGGGATGGCTCGTGCGGGAGGCTTCCGCGAGCGTGACACCGCGCGAAGCTAGCGCGGTAGCTCGAGGGTGCGTAGACCGCTGAGGTCGATCCAGATGCGCGAGCCGCCATCCACGATCCGTACCAGCACCGAGTCGCAGTGTGGACAGCGCAGGACGATTCCGGCGGCAACGTAGAGATGCACGGCCCCGACCGCGTCGACTGCGCCGCAGCCTCGGCAGGTCCCGATCGCCGTCGTCACCTCGGTGGTAAAGACCTCATGCAGGATGCCCGCTGCGGCGTTGCCGTCGAGTCGCAATGCCTCCATCTCAACCTCCTGTCGGGCCGAACCGCTCGGTCTTGACGCGTGCCGGATCGTGGCCTTCCTGCACGAGTGCCTCGGCCACCGCCTCGACGAACGGGGTCGGCCCGCAGACGAACGCCAGCGCAAGCGCGTCGGGAGTCACCTCGCGGAGCAACTCGCGGTCGACTCGCCGTGCGTAGCCGGTCCAGCCCTCAGGCTGTTCTCGGGTCAGCGTGTAGACCGCGTCGAAGCCGTCGGCGGCCAGCCGGGCGAGCTCGTCGCGGTAGATGACGTCGTCCCAGGTCCGCGCCGAGTAGAGCAGCCGAGTCGGGACCGCGTCGCCGTCGGCGGCTCGCTGGCGCGCCATCGCCATCAAAGGCACAACGCCCGAGCCGCCTCCCACGAGGAGCACAGCTCCACCAGGATCGGGGTCCCACACGAAGTAGCCGCCGACCGGCCCGCGCAACTCGAACTGGTCACCCGGCCTGGCCTCGTCGGTGAGGTACGGAGACACCTCGCCGTCCTCGATCCTTTCCACCGTGAGCTCGACCTGCGACCCGTCCGACGAGGACGCAATCGAGTAGCTCCGCTGCGCCTGGTAGCCGTCCTCGGCCGTCAGACGAACATCGACATGCTGCCCAGCACGGTGCCCTTCCCAGCCGGGAACGTCGAGCGCGAGGGTCTTCACGTGCGGCGTCTCGGGACGGACCTCGGCGATCGTGGCCACGCTCCAGGTCAGTCGCCCCAGTACCGCTCTTCCTTCCACGGGTCGCCGTAGATGTGGTAGCCGTTCGTCTCCCAGAAGCCGGGCTCGTCTGTGGCCGTCAGCCGAAGCCCGCGCACCCACTTCGCGCTCTTCCAGAAGTAGAGGTGGGGGACGAGGAGACGCGCCGGGCCGCCGTGCTCAGGATCAAGCGCTTCGCCGTCGTAGCCGAAGGCGACCCAGGCCTTCCCCCCGGTGAGGTCGGCGATTGGGACGTTCGTGGTGTACCCGCCGTCGCAGAACGCGACTGCGTACTCTGCCGCCGTCTCGACGTCAGCCAGCAACGTGTCGACCGACACGCCTTTCCAGACCGTGTCGAGCTTCGACCACTTGGTCACGCAGTGGATGTCGACCGTCACCTCTTCGCTCGGCAGAGCCTGGAACTCGTCCCACGTCCACCGGAATAGCCTGTCCACCTCGCCGACGATCGTGAAGTCCCATTCCTCGAGCGGCGGATGCGGAGTCGGCCCGGCGGAGAGCACGGGAAAGTCGGGCGTGACGTACTGGCCCGGCGGTACGCGGTCGGCGGGAGCGTCGTCGCGGCGGCGGCCGCTGAAGCCTCGGGAGACGATCCCCACGGTGCACACACTCTCGCGAACCGAGCGCGGTTACAAGCTGAAAGCGGGACTGGGCGAGGGGAGGGTCAGCGCCGGACGAGGAAGGTGCGAGCCGGTGCTCCGTCCGCGCCGACCAGCTTGAGCGGCGCGCAGATCAACTCGTACTCGCCCGGCTCGACCTCACGGAGGTCAAGCCCCTCGAGCGCGACCACGCGCGCGCCGAGCAGCGCCCGGTGCGCTGCTTCGTCTCCGATCGACAGGTAGTCGATCCCGATGAGCCGAACGCCTGCCTCGATCACTGTCCGTGCTCCGTCCTCCGTGAGTGCGAGGAACTCCTCCGCGAACGCGTCGCGGCTCCAGAGCTCGGAGTTCGGCGTCTTCAGGAGCACACGTTCGGGAAGTTCGAGCCCGGCGAAGGCGGCCGCGTCCAGCCGCTCCGCGGACGTCAGGTCGATGACGCGCGCCGGGCCGACCAGTACGTCGAGAGGCAGCGACTCCACCGCCGGAGCACCGTCGATGAAATGGAGCGGCGCGTCGACATGGGTGCCCGTGTGGACGCCAAAGTCGAGACGACTGAGGTTGTAATCGGCGCCGTCGGCGATCGAGACGACGCGCTCGAGGCTCACGGCGGGGTCGCCGGGGTACGTGACCATCCCCGGCCGCACGGGGACGCTGATGTCGATGATCTCGGTCATCGCGATGAACCGAAAGCCGTGCGAGCAGGATCAGCCGAGGTTCAGGAGCATGCTCTCACCTTTGTAGAAGCCTTCGCCCTCCACCTGGACGATCCCGTTGCAGGCTCGAACGAAGTACTCGAGAGCGGCGGTGGCCGCCTCAGAGCCTCTGTCGTCGAGGTCGTACCGCGGCAGGTTTGCGATCACGAGGAACTCCGTCCGCTGGAGGTGCCTCAGCACCTTGTATTTCCCGAGGCCGAATTTGGCTTGGCCGACGAGCCGGACGAACGTCCTCAGCTCATCGACGAGCACCCGCTCGCCCGCGTACATCGCTTGCAGCAAGAACGGGGACTTCTCGGCGTCGTATCGGACCGCCGCCTCCTGCCAGCCGGGCGCTGCCGGATCCACCTCTGGGATCGAGTCGAGCCACAGCGTGTGGCCGCGCTGCTCGGTCCAGTCGAGAACGTCGACGAGCGGAGGACGGCGGCGCGAGGCGCAGAAGACGCGCAGGAGATAGGCCACTACTCGATCCGCAGCGCGAGCAGCGCCAGGGCGAGCGTCGGCACCGCAAGCGTCAGCGCGCGCAGGGCCGCTTCCGGGCCTCGCATCAGGGTCTCCGGTGAAATCGATTCGGTGTCGCCGTCGCTGTACGAGATCGTTCCCGAAACCGTGGAGACGCGGCGTCTGACGCTTCGTACCTGTGTCGAGAGGTGGCGCTGCGCGAGGCTCAGGAACGCGGCGAACGCTGCGGCCAAGAGGGCTGCCGGCCGGAGGGTCTCGGCGGCGCCGACGTACGCCGTCAGGACCGGGAACGATCCCCACCCGAGGGCGAACCACGCATCGGAATGGAGGCGCCCGCCCACGAGCTCGAGGTTGTACGACGGGACGAAGAACATGCCGAAGGCGACGAAGGGCAGGAGCCACCAGGTCCAGGCAAAGGCCGCGGCAAGCCCGATTGCTCCGGCTGCGCCCACCGAGACGAGAGCGAGCCCGATGAGAACCCGATCGGGGATGGCCGTCTGGAGCGGACGGCCATGGAGCTCGTCGAGCGCGTGCGCGCCGACGCCGAGTGCCAGCGCGAAAGCCGCCAGGCCCCAGAGCAGCCGGTCGAGTGGAAGCTCGGGTGCGAGCGCCGCGCCGATCACGACATACGACAGATGCCAGAGCGTGTACGGCGGATGGAGCAGCGTCACGTAGTCGCGCCAACCACCGGTTTCCAGCGCATAGAACGCGGGCCGCCGTTCCGTGCTCAACGGCGGTTCCCCCAGGTGACGACACCACCGCCCAGGCTCAGGCGGCGAGACTCGACGGATCCGATGCCCGCCTCCTCCCAGGCCGCGACGATCCGCTCCTGCGGCCACTCCGCGGTGAACGCGCGGATGCTGTCACCGAGAAAGTCCCCGACCCGATGCCAGCCCGGTGAGATCAAGCGACCCGCGACCGGAAGGCCCACATGGACGTACGCGGTCCAGAGCGCGCGGGCCGGTCCGCTCGGCACGCCGAACTCGAGCGCGCCCACGCTGCCACCGGGACGCACCACGCGGGCGAGCTCGCGCATCGTCGCCGCCGGGTCGTCGACGTATCGAAGAAGGTAGGTGAAGGTCAAGCCGGCGAACTCGGCATCGCGAAACGGCAGCTCGTCGGCGCTCGCCTCCACGAGCCGGATCCGGTCGGTGAGGCCGGCGTGCGCAATACGCTCACTCGCGACCGCCAACATGGCCGGGCTCTGGTCGACGCCGACCACCGAGCAGCCGGTGCGGTGGACGAGCTCGAGTGCGACCGCGCCCGTGCCGGTGGCCACGTCGAGGATCGTGTCGCCGGGACCGGCATCGATACGCGAGACGAGGAAGCGCCGCCACCGCGGATCCTGGCCGAACGAGAGGAGCCGCGCGTAGCGGTCGTATGTCGGTCCGAGCGGCGCGAACAGTTCGCGCGCCAGCCGCTTCCGATCTCCGATCACCGGTTCCGTGACTGAACCCAGGTCGTCCGTATCGTGCCCGATGAGAGCCACGAGCCGGCGCTCATGCCGTGGGTAACACAGTTCCTAAGCCAGGTTCCGCCTCGACCTCTGGCGGAGGAACCTCACCGATCGTTGGTTGCGAGCGGGCGGCGCAGGCGCGAGACTGAACGTATGAGACGAGAGCCGCCTTCGGACCGTGTGCGCGTCCTGATCGTCGACGACGATGCCGACTTCGCAAACGCGATGCTTGCTGCCTTGGCGGAGGACGGAAAGGTCGAAGTGATCGGCATCGCGCGCGACGGCATCGATGCCCTGGAGATTTCGAAGAGGCTTCGGCCCGACGTCGTGCTGCTGGATCTCCAGATGCCGCGCATGGACGGCTACGAGGTGATGCGTCGGCTCAAGCGTCGCAAGCGGCGTCCGGCGGTCGTCGTGCTCACAGGCGTCACCGGCCGCGATGAGCTCGAGCGAGCGGCGCGGCTGCGGCCGGAAGCGTTCTTGCGGAAGACGGTCGACGCCGAGGCGATCGTGCCCGGCGTCGTGGTGACGCACGGACTCGCCAAGCTGCGCGCGGCGGCGTAGCCGAGAACGTTCTAACCGCTTCACGCGCGCGCGCGAGGCACCTGCCTCGTCTTGACGCCTCTCGCCGCCGGTTCTACCGTTTGGCCACAGCAGCCAGGACAGGGGCGCCGTGGAACCGACGATACTGCTGCTGCGGCTTCCAGTGCGACGTGCGTTCGCACGCCTGAAGGCATGACCGAGCCTGCGGGGCGAAAGTCGTTCTGGACCGGCATGCCCGGAATCCTCACCGGCAGTGCTGCCCTCCTCACCGCAGTCGGCGGACTGATCGCGGTGCTGATCCAGGCGGGAGTGATCGGAAATGGAGACGACAAAACGCCGGCCGCGGCCTCCGGCCAGCAGGGGACTACGGTGGCGCAAGCCACCACGTGGGCGGTGCAGGCCAACCGGATCTGCGAGCGCGCCAACGAGGCGATCGAGGACCTGCCCAAGCCGGAAGCGAGCAACGTCCAGTCGCTAGGCCTCGAGGGCATGGTCGAGGTCGGCCGGGACGCCTTGAGGATCAATCGTCGGATGGTCCGCCAGCTTGCGGCGCTGTCTGGGGCCGAGGAGGACGCGGCCGAGATCGATGCCTTCGTCCGCCTTGCGGCGAACATCAACGAGGCGACCGAGGAGTTGCTCGTCGATCTGCGGACGGGCAACGTGCTGGCTGCCCAGAAGCAAGCGAGCGAAGTCTCGCGTCTCGGCGAGCGCTTCGACGAGCGTGCGATCGATCTGGGCGCGACCACATGCGCTGAGGGCGCCTCGTCCGCGGCCCTCGCTCTGCCGAGCCAGTAGCAGTGACGCTCGAGCGGCGTCCGATGTAAAAGTTTCTCCAGCTTTCGCGCTGCGCCCTTGCAGTCCCCGCCCGGTTCGAGCGATGCTCGACGGCGAGCTCGGGGCCGAACGGAGTCAGGGCGCTAGGTCGCCCGGTCGACGCGCCGAGACGCTGACAAACGAGATGACGGGGGCAAGGTGATGCGCGGGCCCTCGTTCCTCGTCAGGAAGGAAGGGTCACATGTGGAGGATCGTGACCTCGGCCCTCGTCGGCGCGCTTCTGCTCGGTCCGACCGCGGCTTACACGAGAGCTGCTGAGACGCACCGCGCCGAAGCATTCCACCGGGTAGCGCCCGTCCGGACGCTCGACGGGAGCGGCAACAACCTGCGCCATCCGGCGTGGGGCCAGGCGGGGACTCAGTACCTTCGAGTTGCTCCGGCCGCCTATGCGGACGGCTTCTCGGCGATGGCGGCGGGGCCCCCGAGCCGGTACCTCAGCAACCGAGTCTTCAACGACTCCGGCCAGAACCTGTTCTCGGAAAACGGTCTCTCCCAATGGGTTTGGGTCTGGGGGCAGTTCCTCGACCACGACTTCGGCCTGCGTGACGAGGGTCGAGCCGAGGGAGCGCCCATTGCCTTCGACGCTCTGGCACCCCTCGAGGACTTCACGAGCGATCTCGGGGCAATCGACTTCGCTCGGACTCGTGCTGCGCCTGGCACGGGATCAACCTCGCCGCGGCAGCAGATCAACACGATCAGCAGCTACATCGACGGCTCCGGTATCTACGGCGGAGCGAACGAGCGGCTGGACTGGCTGCGCGAGGGAAGCGCCGACGGAAGCCCCGAGAACAACAAGGCGACGCTGATGCTGGCGGACCGCGGCTACCTACCGCGCGTGGGGGCCCGAGGAGATCCGGCGGCGGCGCCGGCGATGGACCTCATCGGGCCGCTCGCCGCGAACCCGACTCGTGCGATCGTCGCCGGGGACGTCAGGGCGAACGAGAACATCGCCTTGACCGCACTGCACACGCTGTTCGCGCGTGAGCACAACCGAATCGTCAGCGCGCTGCCACAGGCGCTGTCGGCCGAGACCAGATTCCAGATCGCGCGCAGGGTCGTGGGCGCGGAGCTCCAGTACGTCACGTACAACGAGTTCCTGCCCGCTCTCGGCGTGCGGCTCGGTCGGTATCGCGGCTACAGACCGAACGTCAACGCGAGCCTCTCCAACGAGTTCGCCGTCGTCGGCTACCGGGCACACAGCATGATCCACGGTGAGTTCGAGGCCAGCGTGCGGGATGGGACGTACTCCGCCGCGCAGATCGCCGCCTTCCGGGCCCAAGGAATCACGATCGAGGACGACGGCGATGAGATTGCCGTTGCGATCCCGCTCAGCGTTGCGTTCGGGAATCCGCAGTTGCTGCGCGACGTCGGCATCGACTTGGTGCTCGAAAGCCTCGGCGAGCGCCAGTACAAAAACGACGAGCAGATCGACAACGCCCTGCGCAGCGTGCTGTTCCAGGTGCCGAGGCCGGGAGCCGCCGATCCTGCTGCCTGCGGTCTGCCGACGGTGAATGCCGCTTGCTTCAGCGGAGTCCTCGACCTGGGAGCGATCGACGTCGAGCGCGGCCGCGATCACGGCATCCCGTCCTACAACGTCCTCCGCCGCGCCTACGGGCTCTCGCCCAAGGCGTCTTTCACCGCCATCACGGGCGAGCGCACGGACCGCTTTCCGTCCGATCCGGAAATCGATCCAAGCCTGGCGATCGACGATCCCGACATCCTTGATTTCGTCCTGCTCCGGGACCAGGAGGGCAACGTCATCGATCCGGATGACGAGGATGCCGAGGAAAGCGCCGTCGTCGGGATTCGGCGAACGACGCTTGCCTCGCGGCTTCGCGCCGTGTACGGCGACGTCGCCGACCTCGATCCGTTCGTCGGGATGGTCTCGGAACGTCATGCTCGCGGGAGCGAGTTCGGGGTGCTCCAGCTCGCGATCTGGAGGCGGCAGTTCGAGGCGCTTCGAAACGGCGACCGGTTCTTCTATCTGGCCGACGCCGCGCTGCGTTCGATCGAGCGGGCATATGGCCTGACG
>JBKOXM010000183.1:0-4387 GCA_046724925.1 Actinomycetota bacterium
GAGCTGACCCACTAAGTGGAAGTGGGGTGGACTGGGGGCGACGCGATTTTGTGGTTAAGACGGATGGGTGTCCAAAGCCCACCCATCCTCTATGCGGCGTCGACGAGTCGACGCCTTGGCACTTAGCTTGCGTTCGGTCGCGTACGACCATTTCTATGCGTACGACGAACTGAGCGACACGCTGCGCACGTGGGCGGAAGAAGCTTCGCGGCTCTGTGCGCTCGAGTCCATAGGGAAGTCGTACGAAGGGCGTGACATCTGGCTTGTCACGGTCACGAATACGGAGACCGGACCGCACAACGAGAAGCCTGCGCTGCTGATCGAGGCGAACATCCATTCGATGGAGTGGACGGGCTGCACGGCGGCGCTCCACCTCATCCACAAGCTCCTCGCGGACTATGGATCGGACGAGCACGTGACGCGCGCGCTCGACACGCGCGCGTTCTACGTCATCCCGCGCCTGAACCCCGACGGCGCGGAGCGCGGCCTGGAGGAGCGCCGCTTCATTCGCTCGAGCGTGCGGCCGTACCCGCGCGAAGAGCCTGAGGACGGGCTGCGAGTGGAGGACGTCGACGGCGACGGCCGAGTGCTCGACATGCGGATCGAGGATCCGACCGGCGCCTGGCGACCGCACCCCGAAGAGAAGAGCCTGCTCGTTCGCCGCGAGCCGGTCGACGGGCCGGACGACGGACCCTTCTACCGTCTTCTCGCAGAGGGGCGGATCGAGAACTTCGACGGCGTCACGATCAAGGTGCCGTGGCCTGTCGAAGGGCTCGATCTCAATCGCAACTTTCCGGCCGAGTGGGCGCCGGAGCACGAACAGCGTGGCGCAGGTCCGTATCCGACGTCGGAGCCGGAGGTCCGCGCGATGGTCCAGGCCGTCACGGACCGACCGAACGTCACCGGTCACATCGCCTACCACACGTTCAGCGGGGTGCATCTGCGTCCGTACGCGGGCCGTCCGGACGATGACTTTCCGACGCACGACCTGCGGGCGTACAAGATCATCGGTGCGCGCGGGACCGAGCTGACCGGCTACCCAGCGGTCTCCGTCTTCCACGACTTCAAGTACGACCCGAAGCAGACCATCAAGGGCGGCGCGCACGACTGGATGTACGACCACCTTGGCGTGTTCTCGTGGACGACGGAGTTCTGGAGCCCGCAGCGGGAGGCCGGCCTGTCCGACTACCACTTCACCGACTGGATCCGCGAGCACCCGGTCGAGGACGACCTCGCGCTCGTCCGCTGGGCGAAGAAGACGTACCCGGACGCCTACGTCGGTTGGTACGAGTTCGAGCATCCCGAGCTGGGGAAGGTCGAGCTCGGCGGGTGGGACATCATCAACTACTGGTTCAACGTTCCGTTCGACCGGCTCGAGCAGGAAGTCGCGCCACATTCCGACTGGGCGCTCTTCCACCTGCTGATCTCGCCGTTGCTCGAGATCCGCTCACTCGACGTGGAGAAGCTGGGGGAGACGTCGTTCCTCGTCCGGCTCGTCCTGCAGAACTCCGGTTGGCTGCCGACGAACGTGTCAGAGAAGGCGCTCGAGCGAAAGGCCGTGCGCGACCTGGAGGTCGAGCTCGACCTGCCGGACGGCGTCCGCGTCGTCGGCGGCGAGGTGCGGACGGAGGTCGGCCAGCTCAAGGGCCGCGTCGAGAAGCGCTCGACGACCTGGTGGGCGAACGACGAGTCGACGCGCGAGCTGGCGAAGCTCGAGTGGGTGCTCGAAGCGCCTGCCGGGACAGAGATCGGCATCGAGGCGCGGCACCAGCGCGCCGGCACGATTCGTCGCCGAGTCGCGCTGACTTAGGCGCGCCTCTCCCTCGAACGAGGGAACCGGTGCGCTCCCTCCACCGGGGGAGGCGTGGGCGTTGCTGCGCACCTACGTTCACCGCAGAGACCTAGCGCGTCGGCGCTAGTGCAACTGCGGCCCGCGCAACTGCGCGGAACAAGGAGCTTTACTCACGATGCGAGACTCGACAGGCTTGAAGCGAGGCGTCCGCTCCAATGCCCTCTGGGGAAGCGGCTCACGCGGCGAATCGCGGAAGAACGCGCTCTGGGGATCCGGGGGACGCGACGGACGTCACTTTGTGATGGCCGTCATTGCTGCGCTCACCCTCGTCGTTCCATTGTCGGCGGGCGCCGATGACGGCGGCAGTGGGAACGGCACATTCATCAGCCCTGGCCTCGTCGAGAAGGGTGACAAGGATCCGGGCAAGAAGGTCCACGTCATCATCCAGAGCAGGAACGGCGTTTCCGGTGCGATCGATAGCGTCAACGGCCTCGGTGCGGAACTCCGGCGTCGGCTGAAGTCTGCGGACGCGATCGCTGTGGACATCACAGCTGGGAAGCTCGGGTCGCTCGCGAAGCAGTCGGGACTCACGATCACGCCCGACTCGACGGTGCACCTGAGCGGATCGGTGACGTCGAATCAGCTCTGGCCATACGCGTCGGGTGTCGCATGGCTTTGGGGCTCGTCGTCTTCCTCGGGTCCGCAGGCGCCGACGATCGCTGTCGTCGATTCAGGCATCGCTTCGAATCGAGCGGACTTCGACGGCGGTAGCCGTGTCATCGGCCAGGTGAACCTGACGAGCATGACGCCGAACTCGCCGGGTGACGGACGCGGCCACGGGACGTTCGTCGCAGGCATCGCCGCCGGGTCGGCTGCCGGATTTGCCGGCGCCGCTCCGAACGCGAAGATCGTCTCGCTTGACGTGATGGACGACACCGGCACGGCACGAACGAGTGACGTGATCGCGGCCTGCGACTGGATTCTCGCGAACAAATCGGCGTACAACGTTCGCGTCGCAAACTTCTCGCTGCACTCGGGCGCCAAGAACCACTTCTACAACGATCCGCTCGATCGAGCCGTCGAGAAGCTCTGGTTCAGTGGTGTCTTTGTTGTGGCGGCGGCCGGTAACTACGGGAGCGCATCGGGGCCCAGCGGCGTGATGTACGCGCCCGGCAACGATCCGTTCGTCATGACCGTCGGCGCACTCGATCTCGGCGGAAGCATCTTCCGAAGCGACGACACCGCGGCACCGTGGTCAGCGTGGGGCTACACGGAGGATGGTTTCGCGAAACCCGAAGTCGGTGCGGCGGGCCGGTACATGATCGGTCCGGTTCCGCTGACGTCGACGCTCGTCACGCAGAGGCCGGATCACGTCGTGGCGCCGGGTTACATGGAACTCTCCGGTACGTCGTTCGCGGCGCCGGTTGTCGCAGGAGCAGCTGCCCAGATCCTGGCGCGGCATCCGAGTTGGACGCCCGATCAGGTGAAGGGCGCGCTGATGCTCACGGCGAAGCCCCTTCCGAGCGCGGTGCCCGGCTCCGCAGGTGTCGGTGGCGTCAGTGCCTACAGCGCGGCGATGCTAACGTCGGCGCCTGACGCGAACGCGGCGTTGCGTCGGTTCGTGAACAGCAGTGGCTCGGGAGGCGACCTCCGCTTCGACACGGCCAGCTGGCTTGCGGCTGTCAGCGCAGATGCATCATGGGCGGCCGCGTCGTGGGCAGATGCCTCGTGGGCAGACGCATCCTGGAGCACTGCATCATGGGCGGACGCATCCTGGTCGGACGCGTCGTGGGCGGATGCTTCGTGGGCCGACGCTTCATGGGCGGATGCATCGTGGGCAGACGCATCCTGGGCTGACACGTCGCACGAAGATGGCGCAGATGGCGAAGCGCCAGGCAGGCAGCCTTCCGTGTCGGCCAGCACAATCAGTCAGCTCCAGCCCTAGATTCTCGTAACTCAGTGCACGAGCCCGGCAGTCCTGGGACTGTCGGGCTCACTCTTCCGGGCTCAGTCTCCGCAGCGCCGTTTCCGATAATCCCTGTGACGGCGTGCACGCGGCGTGCGCGCGTGGAAGTCAGGACTGCGGCGGATGACGATTCAACTCAGCACACGGGCGGCTGCGGACGCCCTTGCGGACTATCTTGGGCGGTGCGGATGCAACGTTTCGTACTCGGGTGAACGGACGCTCCGGGTGGCTGCGCCCGCTCGATCACAAAGCGCTCGCGACGCTGCTATCGAGCTCGAGGCGTATCTCAAGGTCTTTCGTGCGATGCATCCCGCTCACACAATCGAGCGGATCGACCCCGCTGAGTAGCGCTCCAAGCCGCGGGGAAGTGCGGCCCGCTCGAAGGCGGGCCGCGAGACGCCGCAGCAATATCCTCGAGACGAGGGGAGAGTGTCGTCCCGAAGACACTGGAGTCGGCCAGACGCCGGTCGAAGAGAACGGCGCAGGCAAGAGTATGGCGCATTGCCGGACGACCGTCGCAAGTTCTCTCCCCGCGACGGCCGCCGGCTGAAGAGGCATCGGTCAACAATCTGCGGTCCTTGAGAGGCGACTCCTCGCGCTGTTCCTGGGGACGCCTAAAGGCGTAGTTG
>JBKOXM010000036.1:0-3573 GCA_046724925.1 Actinomycetota bacterium
ACTCGATCCGGCGGCGGATCGGACAGCTCGGGCGAGGCGCGCCGCGCGGACCGGAACGTCAGGACGCCGAGCACGACGAGGTAGCACGCACCGACGACCTTGAGCACGGTGAACGCGGTGGCCGAGCGCACGAGGATCACCGAGATCCCGAGCGCGGAGGCGGTCGCGTGCACGAGGAGGCCGGTCACGATCCCGGCACTCGTCACGGAAGCCCGCCGCTAGCCGTCCGTGATCGCGCGCCGCGCGACGAGCGCCATGTCCGGCCCGGGGGGAGAGCGTCACTATGGTCGCGGCGAGGGAGAACGCGGCGATCTGGCCGAGCATGCGGCAGATGCTACGGAACGGTTCTGGCGGTTACGACTTTGAGCCCGGGCCAGGGTGGTTTACGATCACGCGCGATGATTCGACGCGTTGTATTGCTCCTCTCAATCACCGTCGCCCTTGCGCTGGGCTCGGCCGGCCCCGCCTTGGCCGTGCAGCCGTATCTGCTCAACTTCAACAACGTGGACTTCAGCTCTGGCACGACGGAGGGTCTTGTCGACACAGGCGGAACCCTGACGCTCGCCGACGGCGTGCTCCAGACATTCGACTACGTCGACCCGCATGCGTCCGTGCCTGTGCTCGGCGAAGAGGTTGACGGCTCGGGGACCTACGTCTTCGGCACGTGGACGTCGCCGGTCTACGACATGGACTTCCCTTTCACGGAGGTGGTCTCGTCCTGGAACGCGAACACGTCGCCGGGAACCTGGATCCAGTCGGAGGTGAAGCCGAAGCTCGACAACGGCCACTGGGCGAAGTGGTACATCCTCGGCCGCTGGACGTACAACGACTCCGACTTCCATCGCACCTCCGTGGGGGGCCAGGGAGACAGGGACGGGTTCGTCGCGGTGGACACGTTGTTCACGAAGGACCATCCGGCTGTCGCGTACCAGTTGCGTCTGACGATCTTCCGGCGCGAGGGCCTACCCGCTGCGCTGGCCCCCGTCTCGGTGTCGCGGTACAGCGCCGTCGTGTCGAACCTGCGCAACCAGAGGAGCACCTTCCCGAGCGCTACGACGATGAACGGCGAGACGATCGATCTCGATCTGCCGCGCTACTCGCAGGAGATCCACCACGGCCACTATCCCGAGTTCGACAACGGCGGAGAAGCGTGGTGTAGCCCGACGTCGACCGCGATGGTCGTGCAGTACTGGGAAGACGAGACCGACACGCCGTACGCGCCGACGGACGACGAAACGGAGTGGGTCGACCCGCCGGTCGATCCGGACGTCGACTACACGGCGCGGTTCGTCTACGACTACCGGTACCAGGGCGCGGGGAACTGGCCGTTCAACACGGCATACGCTGCCGAGCGTGGCCTCGTCGGGGACGTGACGATGCTCCACAACCTCAGCGAGGCGGAGCCCTTCATCAGAGCCGGTATCCCGCTCGTCGCCTCGGTCGCCTGGTCGTCGAACAAGCTCGACACGGCGATCAAGAGCACGAACGGGCACCTGATGGTGATCGGCGGCTTCATGGGTGACGGCAGGGTGATCGCCTACGACCCGGCCTCGGACACGAACGCCCAGGTGCGGCACGTCTACAACCGTGAGCAGTTCGAGCGGGCGTGGATCCCGGCCTCGGGCGGGGTCGTGTACGTGATCCGCCCGGCCGGCTGGGAGACCGAGCTGGTCGACGAGTTGCTCGTCGCGCACAACTCGTAGACCGAGCCTTCGGGCAAACCGACAGTCCGTGCTTCGCGTCTAATAGATATGGGGAGTCGGGCGGTCACCTGTTCCGCGTTCCTCCGGCCGGCGGGCTTCGTGGTCCCGTTCGAGACCAAGTCGCCGAGACGTGTGCGCGTTCCCCTCCTAGGTACAACCCCAGAACGCTCACAAGTTGTTTGCTGCGGCGAGCCGTGGTTCACGCTTGAGCTCACGGTCCTGCCGATGCGGTCGCCGGACGTTCGCGGCGGGCGGCCTGCTCGACTTCCCTAACGCGCAGGTTCGACGCCGAGCTCGGCGACCCGCTGCTCGAGGAAGCGCCGTTCCGCGTCCGAGTGGACGAGCTCGAGTGCGCGCTCGTAGGCAGCGCGGGCCTCGTCGACGCGATCGAGGCGTCGCAAGAGCTCGGCCTGGGTCGCGTGGAGGTAGTGGTAGCTGTCGAGCTCGAGCCCGTCGACCAGGGCCAGCGCCGCCTCGACGTCGCCTGCTTCGGCAACGGCGGCGGCGCGGTTCAGCTCGACGACCGGCGAGCCGGTCAAGCGTGCGAGCTCGCCGTAGAGGGCCGCGATCCGAGGCCAGTCCTGCGGATCGTCGACATGGAGCGCCGCGATCGCGGCCTGCAGGGCGTACGGCCCGTTGCCGCCCAACGCGAGCGCGCGCTCCAGCACGGACTTTCCTTCGGCGATCTGCTCGGCGTCCCAGAGCGATCGGTCCTGGTCGCGAAGCAGGACGACCGTGCCGTTGGCGAACCGCGCGTCCCGGCGTGAGTCGTTGATCAACATCAGGGCGAGCAGGCCGTGCACCTCGGGTTCGTCGGGCATCAGCTCCGAAAGCGCACGGCCCATCCGGATCGCCTCGGCGGCCAGCTCGCCGCGACCGCCATAGCCCTCGTTGAAGATCAGGTAGACGACGGCGAGGACCGCGGCGAGCCGGTCGGGAAGAAGATGGGGCGGGGGTACCCGAAAGGGAATCCCGGCCGCCTTGATCTTGCCCTTCGCGCGGCTGAGCCGCTTCGCCATCGTCGGCTCCGTGACGAGGAAGGCCCGAGCAATCTCCTCAGTCGTCAGACCGCCCAGGGTCCGCAGAGTGAGGGCGACCTGGGCGTCGAGCGCGAGCGCCGGGTGGCAGCAGGTGAAGACCAGCTCGAGCCGCTCGTCGGGGATCATGGTGTCATTCATCTCGTCCTCAGTTGTTTCCAGTGCGTCGAGCAGGCGGGCCTTCGACGCGAGCGTGCGGTCGCGACGGATGCGGTCGATCGCGCGGTTGCGCGCCGTGGTCACGAGCCATGCGCGTGGGTTGTCCGGCCTGCCCTCGCGCGGCCAGCGCTCGGCGGCGATCGCGAACGCCTCCTGAGCGGCTTCCTCGGCGAGGTCGAAGTCGCCGAGGAAGCCGATCAGTGCTGCGAGGACGCGGCCCCATTCGTCGCGGAAGGCCTGCTCGAGGATGGCTAGTTCTCCACCACTGGGCGGACTTCGATCGCGCCACCCAACCGGGCCGCCGGGATCCGGGACGCCAGCTCGATCGCTGCGTCGAGGTCGTCCGCCTCGAAGAACAGATAGCCACCGAGTGCCTCCTTCACGGCGACGAAGGGCCCGTCAGTGGTCAGTGTCTGACCGTCCTCGACGCGGACGGTGGTGGCCATCTCGGGCTGCTGCAGCCAGAAGCCCGGGGTGACGCCCTCGGTCTCGTTGACAGCCTGGTAGTCGGCGTAGACGGCCTGCTGTTCCTCCTCGGAGAGGTTGTCCCACTCCGGGGTGCCCGGAAGCGGGGTCGTGCCCTGATGGATCAAGAGCATGTACTTCATCGTTGCCTCCTTCTCGGGGGAATGGTCGCCTCTTAGACGAACGAGTTCCTGGGAAATGGACAACTT